>NZ_JAUQTZ010000063.1:0-33145 GCF_059803845.1 Rhizobium sp. UFLA01-1127
ACAATGGCCGAGGCCGGTTCCTGGCCAGCGAGGCGCATCTGCGCCAGATCCGCACCCATGTCGGCATGGTGTTCCAGAGCTTCAATCTGTTTCCGCACATGACCGTGCTGCGCAATGTCGTCGAGGCACCGACGCGCGTGCTCGGGCTCGGGCGGGCGGAAGCCGAATGCCGTGCCGTCGATCTCTTACGCATGGTCGGGCTTTCGGAGAAGAAGGATCATTATCCGAGCCAGCTTTCCGGCGGCCAGCAGCAGCGTGTAGCAATCGCCCGCGCACTTGCCATGCGCCCGCGCGTCCTGTTGTTCGACGAACCGACATCGGCGCTCGATCCGCAGCTCGTCGGTGAAGTGCTGGGCGTCATCCGCGATCTCGCGCATGAGCACGATCTGACCATGCTGCTGGTCACCCACGAAATGCGCTTTGCCCGCGAAGTGTCGGACCGCGTCTGCTTTTTCGACAAAGGCCGTATTTGCGAGCAGGGCAAGCCGGAAGAGATTTTCAGTGCGCCCAGGGAGGCTCGCACGAAGGAATTTCTGCATTCGATTCTTTGAGGGAAGCAGTCACGATGCCGGCGACTTGCCGCCGCCGGAATTTCAAATGATCGAGCCCACGTCGAAAACCGGGGGCAGTTGCTCGAAGGTGCTACGAACGGTTTCGAGCGCCGAGCGAAGGGCGGAGTGGGACAGGCGCCCGCCAAGGCAGATGCGGATGCCGCCGACCGGCCGCTCTCCACCGGCAACGAAAGGTTCGGACGGCGTGACCGCGACGCCCTTGCGGGCAAGTGCGCGCACGAGGCCTTCCTCCGTCCAGCGCTCTGGCACCGACAGCCAGGCGCAGAGCGATAAGGGATGACTGCCGACGACGAAGGGGGCCAGCACGTCGGACACGATCGCCTGCCGAGCTTCGGCCTCGCTTCGCTGGACGGCAAGCAGGGCTTTCGCGGTCCCGTCCAGAACCCAGCGCGACGCCATTTCCGCAACGACATTGGTGGCGCTCCAGCCGGTCACGCGCAAGATCGACGCGGCGCGGATCGAATAGTGGGCCGGCACGACGAGATAGCCGATGCGCAATCCCGTCATCACGGACTTGGTGAAGCTGGTTACGAAGAAGCCAAGTTCCGGAATGAGCTCGGGCATGGACGGAAGGGGATCGCGCAGCATCGGCTTGTAGACCTCGTCCTCGATGACGAAGATGCCATGCCGGCGGGCGATGTCGGCGATCGCGCGCCGGCGCTCCTCACCCATGACGTGGCTTGTGGGGTTGCCGAGCGATGAAACGATGACGAGTGCCGTAACGTCGCCGATGGCACAGGCTGCCTCGAAGGCCTCGGGCAGGATGCCTTCGCGATCGGTCGGAAGACCGCGCAGTGTGAAGCCGAGAACATTGGCGAGGCCGATGATGCCGTGATCGGTCAGGTTCTCGGTCAGGACCACTTCGCCCGGACGGACGACCGAGGCGACGGCAAGAAAAAGCCCGTGCGCCGCGCCGTTCGTGATCAGGATTTGGTCCGGATCGGTTTTGACCGACAGACCTGAGAGCCAGACCTGTGCCGCGGCGCGGTGGGCATCGAGGCCGGCGATCGGACGGCAAGGCCGCATGAAGCTGCTATTGTCGCTTTCGGCAAGGGCCCGCATCAGTTCGCGGGCCGAGCGTTCATGCGCCTCGGTATAGACGGCCCGGATGATGGAAAGATCGGCGCTGCCACTCGGGTCGCGATCGAGCATGAAACTGTCGGCGCGTTCGGTGACGCGGCTGCGCACGAAGGTGCCGCGCCCGACTTCGCCGCGCAGATAGCCCCGGCGCTCCGCCTCCTTGTAGCTGAGGCTCACGGTTTGCACCGAGATTTTGAGCGCATGGGCGAGGTCGCGATGCGTCGGCATCTGCGCATGCACCAGCAGAATGCCATCGTCTATGTCGGCGATGATCTTGTCGGTCAGCAGCTTATGCTTGGTCACGCCCTTGCGATGCTGAAGGACGGGTTTCCAGGCGCCATTGTCCTGGTCTTTTGAATCATGACGATACATGGATTGATCCGGTACAATTACAGAACCCATGTACATCATTCATCGCATGAAGGCGATGACCGAATGAGATCGCGCGGCTCATTGTCAACAACGAACCGCGCCATCATCGCTCGAGCCGGAAGAGAGCTCTGCCGGCATGGACTGGATCAGTGGCCCGGAAGCACGCTTTCGATGGCGCCAACAGCCGCCTTGACGATGGTATCGGCTTCCTCGCGGGTCAGGCACAGCGGTGGTGCGAAGCCGAGAATGTCTCCCTGCGGCATGGCACGGCCGATGACGCCGCGCTCGAGCAGCGCTGCCGCCACTTGCGGGCCGATCTTCTTTGCCGGATCGAAGAACTTGCGATCATCCCTGTCCTCCACGAATTCGATGGCGGCCATGAGCCCATCGCCGCGGACCTCGCCGACCTGGCTGTGGCCACCGACGGCCTTGGCAAGCTCCGAGCGGAAGTATGCGCCGGTCGAACCGGCATTTTCGACGATGCCGAGTTCATCGACCAGTTCGAGATTGGCGATACCGGCGGCTGCGCAGATCGGATGGGCGGAATAGGTCCAGCCATGGCCGATGGCGCCGAGCTGGTCGGACCCTTGGACGAGAACCTGCCACATCTTGTCGGAAACGATGCTGCCGGAAAGTGGCGCATAGGCGGAGGTCAGGCCCTTGGCAATGGTGATCAGGTCCGGCTTCATGCCGTAATGATCGGAGCCGAACATGGTGCCGAGACGGCCAAAGCCTGTGACGACTTCATCGGCGACGAGCAGGACGTCGTATTTGTCGAGCACGGCCTGGATTTTCTGCCAATAGGTCTTCGGCGGCGGGACGATGCCGCCGGTGCCGAGGATCGGCTCGCCGATGAAGGCCGCAACCGTTTCCGGCCCCTCGGCGAGGATCATCTCCTCCAGCCTGTCGGCGCAATGCTGCGCGAACTGCTCCTCGTTCATCGACCGGTCGGTGCGGCGGAAGAAATAGGGCGCTTCCGTATGAAGAACGGGTGCACGCGGCAGGTCGAAGGCCTTATGGAAAAGCTCCAGGCCCGTGAGGCTCCCCGTCATGACGCCCGAGCCATGATAGCCGCGCCAACGCGAGACGATCTTCTTCTTTTCCGGACGGCCGAGAATATTGTTGTAGTACCAGATGAGCTTGATGTTGGTCTCATTGGCATCGGAGCCGGAGAGACCGAAATAGACGCGGCTCATGCCTTCGGGCGCACGGTCGATGATCATCTTCGAAAGCGTGATGGAAGCTTCCGTCCCATGGCCGACATAGGCGTGATAATAGGCGAGGTTCCTCGCCTGCTCGGCGATGGCATCGGCGATTTTCTGCCTGCCATAGCCGACATTGACGCAGTAAAGGCCGGCAAAGGCGTCGAGGCTCTTCTTGCCGTTGGTGTCCGTGATGTAAACACCTTCGGCGCCGGCGATGACGCGGGTCGGGCTCTCGCCGCGCGCGTGCATGCCCATATGGGTCGAGGGATGGAAGAAGTGATCCCTATCCCAGGCGTTCAGTTCGTTGCGCTTGTCCAACATGTTATGCTTCCTTCTTCTGTATGGGCGCGTCAGGCGGTCGTATCGACGCAGAGATATTTGAGCTCGGTGAATGCCTCGATGCCGTGGCGCGAGCCTTCGCGGCCGAGGCCGGACTGCTTCCAGCCGCCAAAGGGGATCGGGCCGCCGGTGATCTTCACACGGTTGATGGCGACCATGCCGTATTCGAGCGCGCGGCCGAGCCGCATCTGCCTTGCGCCATTCGTCGTCACGACATAGGCGACGAGGCCGTATTCGGTGTCGTTGGCACGGGCGACGACTTCGTCTTCGCTATCGAAAGTGCTGACGGCGGCGACCGGTCCGAAGGTTTCCTCGCGCATGATCAGAGCATCCGGGGAGGGATCGACAAGCAAGGTCGGCTGGAAGAACAGCTTTCCGGCCGGATGCCGTTTCCCGCCGACGACAAGCCTCGCGCCGTGTTTCAGCGCATCGGCAACATGTTCCTCGACCTTCGCAATGGCGCGCTCATGCATGAGCGGTCCGATATCGACGGCACCGTCCAATCCGTTGCCGACCTTCAGGGCCGCGACACGCTTGCCGAATGCCGCAACAAAGGCGTCCATGATCGGGCGTTGAACGAAGATCCGGTTGGCGGCAAGGCAATCCTGGCCGGAGGTTGCGAATTTGGCATTGATGGCGATATCGACGGCACGATCGAGATCGGCGTCGTCGAAAACGATCAGGGGCGCATGGCCGCCAAGTTCCATCACAAGCCGCTTCATGCTTTCGGCGCATTGTCCGGCGATCAGCTTACCGATCTCGGTCGAGCCGGTGAAGCTCAATGCCCTGACCCGCGGATCGTCGCAGAAGGCCCCGACGATGGTTGCGGCATCGCCGGTCAGTACGTTGAAGACACCGGCGGGAAGGCCGGCGCGTTCGCCGAGTTCGGCAAGCGCAAGCGCCGACAACGGCGTTTCCGAGGATGGATGGGCGACGACCGTGCATCCGGCGGCAAGCGCCGCGGCGGCCTTGCGCGTGATCATGGCGGCCGGAAAATTCCAGGGCGTGACGATCGCGACGACGCCCAAAGCTTCTCTGCGGACAAACATCTCGGTGTCGGGCAAATGGCTGGTCACGCTTTCGACGTTCATCCGCCTGGCTTCCTCAGCATACCATTCAACAAAGCCTGCGGCGTAGTCGATCTCGCCGCGAGATTCATCGAGCGGCTTGCCCTGTTCCAGAGTCATGATCAGCGCCAGATCGTCGCGGGCCTCAATCATCGATTCGTACCACTTGCGCAGGATCGACGCTCGTTGTTGCGGCAAGAGCGCGCGCCAGGCCGCAAAGGCATCCGTTGCCGCGTCGATGGCCTGGAAGGCCTCTCTCCGGTCGAGGCTGGTGACCCAGGCAAGCGTTGCGGAGGATGCGGGATCTGTGACTTCGAAGCTGCGGCCGGCTTTGCCGGCGACCCAACGACCGGCCACATAGGAAAGGTCTCGCAGCAAATGGCGGTCGTTCAGCCTCGACAAGGCTTCGTGGTAGGTGAGACGGGCGTGAAGTGCAGGCATGGTCGAGTCTCTCGTTCCAGATGCCGCAATGTTCTCACGGAACGCCGCGAGAGATTGTCCATTGCCGGCAGTCGAAAGAGAGAAAGGACCTAAAGAGAAGGGCGCTGGTAGAGAGTCTCTCTATTCGCTGTCGGGCGCATATGCATCCGGGGAAAGAAGGTCGGTGACCGGCAGCACCGTCTCCTCTTTCACGGTCTTGGTCACGATGTAGGTGAAATAGCGCTCGATGCCGAGATCGCGATCGAGGAGATCGTCGATCAGGCGCTGATAGGCGTCGATATTGGCCGACATGATTTTCAGAATATAATCGACGCCGCCGCCGACCGCCCAGCAGGCAACAATTTCCGGCATGGCCGCCACAGTTCGCTCGAAGCGATCGAAATCGGCTTGGCGATGGTTGGCGAGAGTAAGTTCCACCATGACACTGGCGATCGGCGCGAGGCGCCGCAGCGCCAGACGCGCGTGATAGCCCGTGATGATCCCAGCCTTTTCCAACTTTCGCAGGCGCAGCCAGCAAGGCGTTGGCGATAGACCGACCTTCTCGGCAAGCGCGAGCTTGGTGATGCGCCCATCTCGTTGAACCGCATCCAATATCCGCAAATCGATCGCATCAAGTTTCATGTTAAAGCTGCTTATTGCCACGCATCGTTCTCAGACCAATCGCATTCGAAAGCTGGGCTGACAAGCGCCCGGTGTGGAATTGGGTGAAATGGCCTGCTGTCGAAGAGACCTGCGGTTGTCGTCGTTCGCCCGCAAGACGGGCGGCCGGCGATAAAACGATCTGGCCGGAGACGTGGTCGATAGCGCCTCCAGGAAGGTGCCGGCGCGTTCAGGTTCGCATCGGCTGCGACGTGGTTCGTCTCAACCGGTCACATAAGGAAGAACGTCGAGCCTCTGTCGTTTTTGCTTCTGGAGCGTTGCCCGGCCGTGGATTTCATTCCAATCAAATATTGGCCGCGGTGTAGATCTCGAAGGGCAGGATATGCTGCGACACCGTCGGTGTTCTATGCATATCCAGGGCCTCGGCCATTGCGCGGACGAGCGTGTCGGCGAGCAGCTTTGCGGGGTGGGACAGGACGACCTTGATCAACCCCTCGGCCAAGCCGGCCCTTGTTTCGTTGGTCAATTCATGGGCAACGACCACCAATCGCTTTGCCGCGGGTCCGCCATCCTCCCGAAGCGCCCGCATCACGCCGGTTACACCGCCTCCCGCCACATAGAGGCCGACCCAGTTGGGTTCCGTCCGAAGCAGTTTCTGCGTCAATTCGTAGGCGATCTGGGGCTCCTCAAGCGTACCGAGGGTTTCCATCATCTGGAAATCCGACGCACTCTCGCGGAAATAGGACCTGAAGCCCATCTCGCAGAGTTCCTGCGACAAGTAGCGATGGCTGCCCACGAAAACTCCGACCTTTCCTGGGGCGGAATTGACGTTGTCGATGAACCATGCAGCGGTTCGGCCTTTTTTTACGCAGTCGTTGCCCACATAGCCGGCCCTTCCGGGCGCCGTCAGATCGGAAATCATCGTAAAGACGGGAATCCCTTCAGCTTCCAGCCCGTCAACAGCATGGTTGATTTGGGGATGATCCGAGGTGATCACGCTGATGACATCGACCTCTCGACTGAGGGCGAGCATTGCGTTCGCAGTGTTTTCGGGCGCGAGCTCATCGTCGAACCGGACGATAGTCCTGCCATGCGCCTCCGGATAGGCTTCAACCGCCCTCGTCAGCACTTCTCCCCACATGCGGTAGAGCTTCCGGTGCGACTGTTTCAACAGGAAGCCGAATTTGATGACGGGCTTGTCCTTCTCGAGTCGACGCTTGATGGCCGTCACGCCGTGGAAGCCGATGCGCTCGGCTGCTTCCAGCACGCGCTCAGCCGTCTGATGGCGAACGGGATCACGGCCGTTCAAGACCCGGTCGACCGTGGAAACTCCTACATTTGCAGCCTTGGCCAGGTCCGCGATGGTCGGTCTGGACATGATATCCTCCCAAGAAATGAGAGCAATTATGGGAGTTTTTGAGAGAATCGTCCAGCGAGAAATTGACAGAGATGGGGGGGTGTGATGGTTTTGTCGCCGCTGGAGGAAGCATTCAGTCATCGAAAAGCAACGCCTGAACGGCGGAATTTGGGAGGAGGCAGACATGTCTGCGGCCATGGGGTCAGTGCGTCTTAACGAGTGTGCCGGCGGACATTCTTTGCCGAGCGACGGCCTCGTTCTCGAGATGCGCAACATCGTCAAGGCATTTCCCGGCGTGCTTGCTCTCGACGGCATGAATCTCAAAGTTCGAGCCGGCACCGTCCACGTCCTGGTTGGCGAAAACGGGGCCGGAAAATCGACGCTCATGAAGATCCTGAGCGGCACCTATGCCATCGACGATGGAGAAATCCTGTTCAAGGGAGAGGCACTGACCGGACAGGGTACGTCTGCCGCGCTTGAACGCGGGATCTCGATGATCCATCAGGAGCTTAGCCCCGTCCTCGACATGACGATCGCGGAAAATATCTTCCTGGGTCGCGAACCGGCCATGTCCGAAAAGGGTTTCCTGTCGCGCTTTGTCGATTTCACCAGGATGAACGCCGACACCAAGGCGCTCCTCGACCGTGTCGGCCTCAAATATGACCCCGAGACGAAGATGCGCGATCTTTCGATCGCCGCCATGCAGCTGATCGAGATCGTCAAGGCAATTTCCCGACAAGCCTCTCTCGTCATCATGGACGAGCCGACCTCTGCGATCAGCGACACCGAGGTCGCCATGCTGTTCCGGCAGATCGCCGACCTGAAGGCAAGCGGCGTCGCCATCATCTACATCACCCACAAGATGGAGGAGATCTTCCAGATCGCCGACGACATCACGGTCATGCGCGACGGCCAATTCATCGCTGCCGCACCGGCGAGCGAATACGATCCGTCCAAGCTGATCTCGCAGATGGTCGGCCGCACGATCTCCAGCATCTTTCCGAAGGAGGAGGTGCCGATCGGTGACATCGTCCTATCAATCGAGAAGTTGACCAGAACGGACGCTTTCGAGGACGTAAGCTTCACCGTCCGCGCCGGCGAGATCGTCGGTCTTTCCGGCCTGATTGGCGCCGGTCGCACCGAGGTCGCTCGCGTCATCTTCGGCCTCGATGAGGCCGATGGGGGAACGATCCGGCTGAACGATGCCGAGCTGAAACTGAAGTCGCCGAAGGATGCGATCTCCAAAGGTATCGCAATGGTGTCCGAGGACAGGAAAGCCGAAGGGCTGGTCCTGTGTCGATCGGTTGGCGAAAACATCTCGCTCGCCAATCTCAAGAAATTTGCCGGCGGCCTCTTCATCAGCGAAAGGCAGGAGGAGACGGCGGCCCAACGCATGATCAAGATGCTGCAGATCAAGACGCCCGACACGGCGACGATCGTCGAGAACCTGAGCGGCGGCAATCAGCAGAAGATCGTGCTCGCCAAATGGCTTCTCGGCGACCTCAAGCTCCTGATCCTCGACGAGCCGACGCGCGGCATCGACGTCGGATCGAAATCCGAAATCCACAGGCTGATGACCGAATTCGCCCGACAAGGCCTGGCGATCATCATGATCTCATCGGAGCTGCCGGAAATTCTGGGGATGAGCGACCGCGTCGTCGTGATGAGCGAGGGCCGCGTCGCCGGCGAATTGACAAGAAGCGAGGCCAATCAGGAAAGCATCATGCGCCTCGCAACGGGAGGACATTGATGAGTACCGAACCGATGGCTGCGGTCACGAAGGGCGCAACGCCCAAATCCCAGACGAAATCTCATGGAATAGACATCGCCCGGATCTACCGCAAATACGGCACCATCCTGATCTTTGCCGGCATCTGCATCCTGGCGTCGCTCTTGAGCCCGACCTTTCTGACGGAAGCGAACTTGACGAACGTCCTGCGCCAGGTCGTCGTCGTCAGCCTTCTGGCGTGTGGCGTCACCTTCATCATCATTCTTGGCCAGATCGACGTCTCGCTCGGATCGGTGCTGGCACTATGCGGCGTGATTGCGACAAGCGTCATGGCAACGACCGGGAGCATTGCGCTTGCAGTGCTGGGAGGCGTGGCCATGGGTATCGTCACAGGCATAATCAACGGCTTTGTCATCACCTTCTTCCGCATCCCGTCCTTCATCATGACGCTGGCGATGACGACGGTCGCAAGGGGTGCCGTGCTGCTTTATACCGGCGGCGCACCGGTTTCCGGTCTTGGCGAATTCAAGGTCATCGGCCAGGGCTCCATCGGGCCTGTTCCGATCTCGGTGCTGATCCTCGCCGTCTTCGTGGCGATCTCGTGGGTGTTGCTGAACAAGACCAAATTCGGCCGCTATGTCTATGCCGTCGGCGGCAACGGCCGCGCAGCCCGGGCATCGGGCATCAACTCCGACAGCATCGTCGTAAAGGCATTCATCTACAACGGAATTCTCTGTGCGATCGCCGGCATCGTCCTGATGTCCCGCATCAATTCGGGGCAACCGGCAGGCGGCGTCGGCTATGAATTCGACGCGATTACCGCGGTCGTCGTCGGCGGCACCAGCCTGATGGGCGGCACGGGAACGATCACCGGCACCATCATCGGCTCGATGATCATCGGCGTCATCAACAACATCCTCAATCTGATGAATGTCAGCTCATACTGGCAGCAGATCATCAAGGGTCTGATCATCGCGGTCGCCGTCATCCTTGATGTTTGGACGAAATCGGCCCGCAGCAAGAAGAAGGCCTGATCGAACAGTTCCCGCAAAGCAAAAAAACGCACACGCGGAGGACCACCTTTGTGTCGGCGCGAAAGGGCGCGCCGGAAAGCCTCAGTTTTGTAACGCCCAATGGGAGGAGAAGAACCGATGAAACTCGTAACCAAACTCGCACTGGCAGCCGCCGTTTCGATTGCTGCTCTGTCCGCGACCAGCACGTTTGCCGCCGACAAGTTCGTCGTCGGCTATGCCAACATGGCCGACACCGACGTCTTCGTGATGGCACGCAAGACCGCCTTCGTCGATGCCGCCAAGTCCGATCCGAACGTCGATATCAAGTTTGCCGATGCCAATAACGATGCCAGCAAGCAGCTCGACCAGATCGATAATTTCATCGCCCAGAAGGTCAAGGCCATCGTGGTCGTCCCCGTCGATTATCAGGGTATCGTTCCGGGCGTCGAGAAGGCCAATGCGGCCGGCATCCCGGTCGTCGCGCTCGGTATCCAGTCGGCTGGCGGCAAATACACCTTCGTCGGTTCCAAGAACGTCGACGCCGGCAAGATGCAGGCCGAATACATGAAGGAGCACCTGCCGAAAAATGCGCAGATCCTTTATCTGGAAGGCACGCCCGGCCTTTATCATTCGCAGGAACGAAAGAAGGGCTTCGAGGAATCCCTCGGACGTCCGGACGTGAAGATCCTCGCGAGCCTGACGGGGAATTACGACCGTGCCGAGGGCATGAAGGTCACCGAAGACTGGATCCAGAGCTTCCCGAAGTTTGACGCCATCGTCGCTGCAAACGACCAGATGGCGCTCGGCGCGCTGGAAGCGCTGAAGGGGTCGGACCGCCTCAAGGGCGTAATGATCGCCGGCGTCGATGGCGTGCCGGATGCGCTGAAGGCAATCAAGGCTGGCGAGATGTCCCAGACGATCTTCCAGAATGCCGGCGGTCAGGCAAAGGCCGCCTTCGAGGTGGTCGAAGGCATCAAGAAGGGAGAGCCGCCGCCGGCCGAAAAGCTCGTGCCGTTCGAGTCCATCACCAAGGACAATGTCGACCGGTACATGAAGAAGTAGTTCCTCCCGAGCAGGCGTGCCGGGACGGCAAGTGTCCCGGCACGCGAATCCACCATGCAATGACGTCAGCGGAGCCAATGAAATGATGCGTCTTAGTCTGGTAACCGACATCCTCGGCTACCTCCCATTCGAGGATATGCTCGACACGGTTTCCAAGCTTGGGTTCGAGGCTGTCGAGCTTGGCTGTGGCAACTGGTCGAAGGCACCGCATCTGAAGCTCGATGAACTGCTGTCGAGCGAGCTGGCGCGGAAGGACCTCATGGCTGCACTCGAGCGCCGCGGCCTGTCGATTGCCGCCCTTAATTGCTCCGGCAACCAGCTTCATCCCGGTCCGAGTGGCGAAGAGCATCGCACTGTCGTCGACAAGACCTTCCGGCTGGCGGAAAAGCTCGGCGTCAAGACGGTGGTCATGATGTCCGGCTGCCCTGGCGGCACGCCGAAAGACGAGCTGCCCAACTGGATCACCCACGTCATCTTGTCCGAACATGAAAAGGCTCTGGATTATCAGTGGAATGAGGTCCTCATCCCGTATTTCCAGAAGGCAGCCCATCTTGCCAGGGAATGCGGTATCAAGGTCGCCATCGAGAACCTTGGCGCAACGATGATCCACAATCCCGCCAACATGCTGCGGCTGCGTGAGCATGTCGATCCCGTAATCGGCATGAATTTCGATCCGAGTCACCACATGTGGATGGGGGGCGATCCGATTGCGGCGCTGCGCTTGCTCGGCGACGCGATCCACTACATGCACGCAAAGGACGTTCGCCTCGAGCGGACGCTTGCCGAGGCCAACGGCCTGATCGACACCTACTGGATCAACGACATCACAAAGCGGTCCTGGAACTACGTGGCTCTCGGTCACGGACACGATGTTCAATGGTGGAAGGAGTTCTTCGCGGTTGCGCGGTTCGTCGGCTACGACGGTCCCGTCAGCCTCGAGATGGAAGATGCCGGCATGGAGCCGCTCTCCGGCGTCAAGAAATCCCTGACCACGCTCAAGCTCGCTTTGCCGCGCGACTTCGACTGACCCCACTTTAAGGAAACGAACATGCTCAAGATCGGTGTTATCGGAACCGGCGCGATCGGCCAGGAACACATAGAACGGCTTCACAACAAGCTTGTCGGCTCGACGGTCGTCGCCGTCAACGACATCAACAGGTCGCAGGCCGAAGAGGTCGCGAGACGTCTGACGCCGGCCGCCCGTGTTTTCACGAGCGGGCACGATCTCGTGGTCGACCCCAATGTCGAGGCTCTCGTCGTCACGTCCTGGGGGCCGACGCATGAGGAGTTCGTGCTTGCTTCGATCGCGGCCGGCAAGCCTGTCTTCTGCGAGAAGCCGCTTGCGACGACCGCCGCAGCCTGCTTCAATATCGTCAATGCGGAAATCGCAAGCGGCCGTCATCTCGTCCAGGTCGGCTTCATGCGCCGCTACGACAAAAGCTATCGCCTGCTGAAGCAGCAGATTGAGAGCGGCAATCTCGGCGAACCCTTGATGGTTCATTGCGCACACCGCAATCCGAATGTTCCGGATGTCTACGGCGGCGATATGGCGATCACCGACAGCTTCCCGCACGAGATCGACGTGCTGCGCTGGCTGCTCGATGACGATTACGTCTCCGCGCAGGTCATCATGCCGAGAAAGACGAAGCACGCCCGCAAGGATCTCGACGACCCTCACATGATCCTTCTCGAAACCAGCAAGGGCATCCGGATCGACGTCGAAGTCTTCGTCAACTGCCCTTATGGCTACGACATCCAGTGCCAAGTCGTCGGCGAGGACGCCATCGGCTATCTGCCCGAGCCCATGAGCGTGCTTTTGCGCAAGGACGCCAGGCTCAGCCACGAAATCCTTCAGGATTGGAAGCTCCGCTTCATCGACAGCTACGACGTCGAACTCCAGGAGTGGATCGGCTCCGTCAAGATGGGCGCGGTGCGCGGACCGACCGCGTGGGACGGTTACTTCGCAGCCGTTACCGCCGACGCCTGTGTCAAGGCCAAGCACTCAGGTCGGATCGTTCCGATCGAAGTCGGCGATCGGCCGGCATTCTACGCGGCGCGCGCCCTTAAACCCGCGGCCTGACGACATTCAAGCAGGAGGAAACAATGAAGATTGCACTCGATCCGCACATGCATCGGCACCTGCCGCTCGACGAACTTTGCCGCAAGGCTGCCGAACTCGGCTACGAATATGTCGAAGTGTCGCCGCGCGACGACCTGCTGCCCTGGTGGGTGCGTCCGCGTGCTCACAAGGAACGTGTCAGGACGTTCAAGAAGGCCCTGAATGATCACGGTGTTCAGGTGGCTTCGCTGCTGCCGATGTATCGCTGGGCGAGCCCGCATGAGGATGAACGCAAGGCCGCTGTCTCCTACTGGAAGGAAGCCATCCAACTCGCCGTCGAACTCGGCGTGGATACGATGAACTCAGAGTTCGGGCGCGGCCCGTCCCCTGATCGCGGCCATCGCTCGAACTGCTGCGGAGGCCACTTCACGCACGAACATAGCGAGGCCGCCTGGTGGCGCTCGATCGAGGAACTGGTTCCCGTCTTCGAAAAGGAAGGCGTCAATCTGAACATGGAGCCCCATCCGGAAGATTGGTGCGAGACGCTGCATCCGGCGATCGACATGCTGAAGACGATCGGCTCGAAGAACGTCAGGTTCCTCTATTGCGCGCCGCATACCTTCTATTTCGGGGATGATATGGCGAAGATGATCCGTGACGCCGGAGATCTTATTGCGCATGTGCATGTGGCCGATACTTACAATCACAAGGCGTCGTCCGGTCTGAGGTACATCGTCAACCCGCCCGGCGCCAAGGTGACGATCCACCAGCATATGGACATGCACCAGGGCGAAATCGATTGGGACGTCTTTTTCTCATCGCTCGCCGATGTCGGTTTCGATGGAATCGTAACGGCGTGCGTGTTCGGCTGGGAGGACCGCGCCGATGCGTCCGGGCGGTTCATGCGAAGCGAGATTCAGAAGTATGTCGACAAATATTGGAAGGCATAGGCGCGCCGACCGGATGACGGACACGCGCGAGGGATTGGCCGCTGGTCGGGTGCGGCCCGGGCAAGCACATTTGAAGGAACGGGCCGCGAATGTCTGATCTAGCGCGGATGCTTAACGGAAGAGGCGCCGACAGCCAATCGAACCGGGGGGATCGAGTGGGAGGGGATGGCATCCTGGTGGCGCCCAGGGATGTTGCCGAGCTGAAAAAGCTGATCGTCTCTGGAACCGGCGTGTTCCCGGTCTCCCTCAAGCGGATGTTGGAACTTAGCTTCGCACGCCCCGAGGCGATCGCGTTCGGCAACGCCGCATCGGTGGCGGCAAGATGCCAAATCGCGCCGTCTTCCGTCTCGCGCATGGTAAAGGCGCTCGGATATGGCTCGTTTCGCGATTTCCGGCAGATCTATCGGGACCATATGTTGGCGCTGTCGCGCCGGTCTTGTTTTGCGCCCCCTGGTGATGCGGGTCAGGGCGGTTTGAAGCTGCACGAGCATGATCTGGGACTGGGCGGCTAGGCCATCTGGACCAGAAGGGCGCCAGCCGCCATCAGAAGGACGACAATCCACGGCGGCATGTTCCAGACCACCAGAAGCAGGAAGCCGGAAAGGGCAAGAGCGAAATCGGTCGGCGTGAGGACGGCGCCGGTCCAGACGGGGTTGTAAAGTGCCGCG
Organism: Rhizobium sp. UFLA01-1127; assembly: GCF_059803845.1. NCBI lineage: Bacteria > Pseudomonadati > Pseudomonadota > Alphaproteobacteria > Hyphomicrobiales > Rhizobiaceae > Rhizobium > Rhizobium sp. UFLA01-1127. Next base: position 14,515 of record NZ_JAUQTZ010000063.1, read on the forward strand.
CCAAGCACGCCGACGACCGCCGCGTTGGCGCCGCGCATCGCAGCCCGTGCCGTCGGATAGCCGCTCAGTTTGGCCCAGAAGGGGAGCGTGCCCACCAGAAGAAGGAAACCCGGAAGGAATATCGCCACGAGGCATATTGCGGCGCCGAATATGCCGTTCGGAGTGGGCGTGACGGCCGCGCCGAGATAGGCCGAGAAGGTGAAAAGAGGACCAGGCACCGCCTGCGCAAGACCATAGCCTGCAAGAAAGGAGCTTTCCGATATCCAGCCGGGGCGCACGACTTCGGCTTGAAGAAGGGGCAGGACGACGTGGCCGCCGCCGAATACCAGCGATCCGGAGCGGTAAAAGGCATCAAAGAGGGCAAGCCCCTGGGTGCCGGCGCTGGATGCGACAAGCGGCAGCGCGAAGAGCAGCAGGAAGAAGGTGAAAAGGCAGAATATCCCGACGGATCTGGAAACCTTGAACGAGACGGCGCCGTGGACATGCGTATCCGTTTGGCGGCAAAGCAGGATCCCGCCACATGCCCCGATCAGGATCGCGGCGAGCTGACCAAAGGCACCCAGGAAGGTCACCGCGACCACCGCCACCAGGGCAATGCCGGCGCGTGGCTTGTCGGGAGTGAGCGCTTTCATCATGCCCCAGACCGCCTGCGCCACCACGGCCACCGCGACGAGCTTCAGCCCGTGGAGCAGTCCTTGTCCGATGGGATTGTCGAGGGCTGTCGAGGCCATCGCAAACATGAGCAGGATCAATGCGGACGGCAGGGTGAAGGCAGTCCACGCGGCAAGGGCACCGAGCGGCCCGCCGCGCAAAAGACCCAAGGCGAACCCCACCTGGCTGGATGCGGGGCCGGGGAGAAACTGGCATAGAGCGACGAGGTCGCCATAGCCCTTCTCGTCTATCCATTTGCGTCGAATCACCAGTTCGCTTCGAAAATACCCCAAATGGGCGATCGGGCCGCCGAATGACGTCGTGCCGAGCTTTAAGAATGCCCAAAAGACTTCCGCAGGACTGCCTGATGCATGTCCCGCGATTTCATCATTCGTCATTTGCATATCCGGCCGTCAGCCCCCAGGGTTCCAGTTGCGAAACGTGCTATCGTCTCTCGGTAAGACAAGATGATGAACCCGCGGTATATCTGCCAGGTTTATCCCGAATTAGGCATCTCCTTTTCGCAATGGCCGATGAATTTGCTGCAAAAGTCCGCATGGCAGTCTTGCGTATTGACGCAAGTCCCTCAACTGTTGGTGGGCATTCGCTATGAAGAACTTTGGCAATGGATATGAAAACACCGAAAAGAATCGGCATTCTGGAGGTCGCCCGGCTGGCCGGAGTATCCGCCACGACGGTATCCCGTGTTCTGAATGGCCATGCCGATAGCCGCATCAGCCTGGAAACACAGGAGCGCGTCAGGGCGACGGCTGACAGCGTCGGTTACGTCGTCAATCGTCTGGCAACGTCGCTGAGGACACACAGGACCGGAGTTTTCGGCGCGATCGTCAACAGCCTCTCGGGCCATTATCAGCCCCATCTGACAAGCCGCCTTCAGGCGGTCGCTCAGCGCCGGGGCGTGGAATTGCTGGTCGCGCAGGCCAAGGCTGAGGCCGGCGAGATCGCCGGACAATTGCGTCTGTTTCAGGAGGATTTTTTCGACGGCGTCATCATGGTCAGCGACCTTCCCGGCCAGCAGGCGCTCTGTGATCATCTTGACCGGGTGGGCAAGGCGCATGTGACGCTCGGTGCCGGATTGACCGGTCCGCTTCCGGCGGTGCTGACCGATGACCGGTTCGGTATGAAACTGCTGTTCGACCACCTGGCGGAACTTGGTCATCGACGCATCTCCTTCATCTATCGCGTCAGCCGCAGCGCGCTTCGCGACCGCCTGTCGATTTTCCGGGAAGTTGTTGGCGGCAGCGCGGGGGCGATCGTCGGCGATGTCATCTCGTTCGAGAGGAACGAGCGCGATCGCAAGCTGTTTGCAGATCTATTGTCGTCGCCGGAGCGTCCGACCGCCCTGATCTGCGGGAGTGACGGCCTCGCCATCGAGGTCGTCGCCTTCCTGCGGGAGCTCGGCTTGCGGATTCCCGCCGATATTTCCCTCGTCGGCTATGATAACGTGCCCGATACCGCCTATTGGGCGCCGCCCTTGACGACTGTCGCCCAGCCCACGGATGCTTTGTGCGAAGCATCGCTTGACCTTCTGATCGAGCTGTCGAACCTCCCGACTGAAGCGCGCGTTGCAAAGCGTCCGATGTGCTTTGTGCACCCCGAACTTGTCATACGTGCGTCATCGAGCTCGCCTAGCCTGCGGCCATTCTCCCTTGCGTAAGAGAAACGACGGTTCTGAGCGCAAGTGGTCGTTTTTCATTGCGCAAACGTTTGTGCAAACACAGGAAAATGCCGATGTCCGAATGCTTGCTCACCGGCTTTACAGGCCCGGTCACCCGCCGAACGACGCTTTTCTTGGGAGCTGCGGCAGGCCTTTCCGCCTTCGTTCCCGCGCTGTCCGCCTCCGCCGATGACGGCGACAAAAAACCGGAACTTCGCATTGCCGTTCAGCAGAATCCGGTGTCGCAGGAACCGGTCGATGCGGCCAGCAACGTCGCCTTCCGCAACAATTACTCGATCCACGAGACGGTGCTTGCGCTCGACATGCGCGGCGACTTCTCGGTCAAGCCCAATCTCGCCACTTCCTGGACCTGGGTCTCGCCGACCGTGCTCGAAATGAAGCTGCGTCCCGGCGTGATCTTCCACGACGGCCGCGAGATGACGGCCGAGGATGTCGCCTTCTCCTTCGGCCCCGAGCGCCTGTTGAACAAGGACGCGCCGGGCTATCCCGTCTATCGCACCAATTTCACCAGCCTCGATCACGTCGAAGTCGTCGATCCGATGACGGTCCGCTTCGTCACTAAGTTCCAGGATCCGATCTTCCTTCAGCGCCTCGCATCCTATGCGGCCGTGGTCATCAGCAAGGACGCCTGGCAGAAGAATGGCGGAAACTGGACGACCTGGCGACAAAGGCCGGTCGGCGCCGGTCCGTACAAGGTCGAAAGCTACGCCATCAACGAAAATGTCGTATTGGCAGCTCACGACCAGGCCTATCGCGGTAAGCCTGCGGCCAAGCGGGTAACGCTGCGCATCGTGCCGGAAGTTTCCTCGCGCATCGCCGGCCTGCTGGCGGGTGACTACGACATTGCAACGGACCTGCCGCCCGATCAGCTTTCGGTCGTCACCGCCAGCAACGGCCATGACATTGTCGGCGGCCCCGTCCCCAACCACCGCATTCTGTATTTCGACAAGAACAACCCGGCGCTCAAGGATCCGCGCGTGCGCCAGGCGCTGATCCTCGCCATCGACCGTCAGGCGATCGTCGATACGATCTGGAACGGTCGCACCCGCGTGCCGAACGGCCTGCAGTTCGAGCTTTATGGTCCCGTCTACCTCAAGGACTATCCGGCCTATCAATACGACCCGGATCGAGCCGTGCAGCTCCTGAAGGATGCTGGCTACAATGGCGAGGAGATCGAGATCCGGTCGCAGAACAATTACTATACGGCCGAAAATCCCGTCACTCAGGCCGTCGTTGCCATGTGGCAGGCCGTCGGCGTCAATGCCAAGATGAAGTTTGTCGAAAGCGGCAAGCTGTTTGAGAACTCTCCGACCCGCGCGACCGGCAATTGGTCGAGCACCGGGCAAATTCCCGACCCCTATATCTCCTTCTTCACCCAGTTCGGTTCGGCCGGCTCGCTGACCTCGTTCAAGATCTGGCAGAACCCGGATTTCGACGCGCTGGGCGCCAAGATGGAAAAGGCGGTCGAACCGGCCGAACGCGCCAAGATATTCCGCGACATGCTGCATCTGATCGAATGGGAGGATCCGGGCGAGACCGTCCTGCATCAGAATGCCGTCTTCTTCGGTATCCGCAAGGGCATCAAATGGCAGCCGCTGCCGGCTTTCCAGATGGATCTCGGCGCCGGCAGCCTTGCCTTCGAAGAGCAGAAGAGCTGAGCGGATCGTCATGCCGACGCCTGTTCTTTCGGTCGACAATCTGAGTGTCTCGTTCAGAACGGGCGCCGGCCGGCTTCATCCGGTCAACAACGTCTCCTTTGACCTTGCCGAGGGCGAAATCCTCGGCATCGTTGGCGAGAGCGGATCGGGCAAAAGCGTTACCTGCCTTGCGCTTGCAGGGCTGCTGGGTCCAACCGCCAGCGCCAGCGGTTATATCTCCTTCCAGGACGCCATGTATGACGCGGCCGAGCTTGGTCCGCTGGCGCGGGTGAAGCTGCCGCCGATCGGTCTGATCTTTCAGGAGCCCGTTTCCTGCCTCGACCCCGTCCGCACGATCGGTTCCCAGATCGCCGAGGCCGCCGTCAGTGCTGGAATGTCGGCAGCCGAGGCTTGGGCCGAGGCGCTTCGGCTTCTGGCGGAGGTCGCCATCCCTCAGCAGGAAGCGCGCTACAAGGCCTATCCTGCGCAGTTCTCCGGCGGCATGTGCCAGCGCGTGATGATCGCCACGGCGCTTGCCATGCAGCCGCGATTGATCATCGCCGACGAGCCGACCACAGCACTCGATGTCACTGTCCAGGCGCAGGTCGTCGCGCTGCTGGTCAAGGCGGTGCGGGAACGCGGCATTTCCATGATCTTCATCAGTCACGACCTCGATCTCGTCTCCGAGGTCTGCGACCGCATCGCAGTGATGTATGCAGGCTCGCTGGTCGAGATCAACCGGACGGACGAGCTCTACGACAATCCACGCCATCCCTATACGCGGCTATTGCTGGAAGCCATGCCCCGACGCGGCAGGCCGCTGGAGAGGCTTGCCGATATTCCAGGCGAACTGAAGCTCCACGAAGGCCTGCCGCAAGCCTGTGCCTTTGCTCCTCGCTGCCCGCGCGCCGAAACTCATTGCGCGACGACGGTCCCGCCGCTGATTGCCGGCGCGGCAGCACTTGCCTGCTTCAACCCGTGGAGTTCCCCATGATCGCTGAGAAACGCACCTCGCCGGATACGCAAGAAGCAAACCTTGCGCTTGCCGCAAATCATCTGCAGTTTTCCTATTCGGCCGGCTTTTCCCTCTGGCCCGGATGCGCAAAGGGTTTCCATGCCATCAGGGATGTAAGCCTGACATTGAAGCCCGGCGAGACCCTCGGTCTTGTTGGAGAATCCGGGTGCGGCAAATCCACGCTTGCCTCGCTTTTGTGCGGCGACCGCATTCCGACATCAGGGGAAATCACGCTGTTCGGCCGGCGCTTCAAAAGCCTGATGAAGCCGAACCGGCGTGGTCTGGCAAAGCATCTCCAGGTCGTTTCGCAGGATACGATGGGCGCGCTCGATCCGCGCCGCAGCGTCGGTCATCAGATGGTGGAGACGCTGGCAATCCATGGCATCGGCTATCCGGCAAGCCGGCTCGATCGCGCGGCGGAGACGTTCAAGGCCGTCAGTCTGCCGGTTTCCGCCCTGCAGAAATTCCCGCATCAGCTGTCCGGCGGTCAGCGCCAGCGCGTCGCCATCGCCCGTGCCCTCATTGTCGAGCCGCAGATTCTCCTTTGCGACGAACCGGTCTCGGCGCTTGACGTCTCCGTGCAGGCGCAGGTGCTCAATCTTCTGCTCGAGCTGCAGCGGGCACGCGGCCTGTCGCTGCTTTTCATCAGCCACGATGTGCGGGTGGTCCGCCACGTCTCGCATTGCGTGGCGATCATGGAGGCGGGGCGGATCGTCGAAGCAGGCCCGACGGAGAGGGTCTTGTCGCGCCCGGCCCACCCTTACACGGCCAAGCTCTTGTCCGCCGTTCCCCACGGCCGGCGAAGCGGCCCGCGGCCGGCAGCAGCCATGCTCGAAACGCTCTGAAGGAACGGCAATGCTTCAATCCATCCTGCGCGCGTTTCTAAGAGCACTCGTCACGCTCTTCCTGGCGATGACCTTCACCTTCGTCATCCTGCGCGTGAGCGGCGACCCTCTGCATTCCCTGCTGCCCATCGAGACGCCGCCGGAAGTGGTGGCGCTGATGCGACGGCAATGGGGTCTCGATCAGCCGCTCTACATCCAGTATTTCTCTTATCTCGGCCATCTTCTGCATGGTGATTTCGGCACGTCGCTTCTCAACGGGCAGGACGCTTTGACACTGGTTCTGTCGAAAGTCCCGGCAACGCTGGAGTTGATGGGCGCTGCCTTGCTATTGGCGTTCGGCGCCGGCGTGCCCTTCGGCATTCTGGCTGCACGCAACCGCGGCGGCCTCATCGACCGCTTCGTGATGGCGCTCGCCGTGCTGATGCATTCGCTGCCGAATTTCCTGATCGCCATCCTGCTGATCCAGCTTTTCGCGGTCTCCCTGCGGCTGCTGCCGAGCGGCGGCGGTTTGACCCTGGCGCATCTGGTCATGCCGGTTCTGGTCATCGGTCTTTACAATGCCGGCATCATTGCCCGCTTCGTCCGTTCGAGCGTGCTGGAGGTGTTGGGCCAGCGCTTCATCCTTGCGGCGCGTTCCAAGCGGATTGGCGAACGTGCGGTTCTTTGGCAGCATGTCATGCCCAACGCCGCCCTGCCGCTTCTTACGATGCTCGGTTTCCTCGTCGGCGGCATGATCGGCGGTGCGGCCGTGGTCGAGACGGTTTATGCCTGGCCAGGCGTCGGGCGCTTTCTTGTCTCCTCGGTCGCCCAGCGCGATCTGAACGTCGTGCAGACCATCGTGCTGCTGATTACGCTGACGATGGTGAGCGCCAACCTGATTATCGATTGTCTCTATATTCTCGCCGATCCGCGTTTGCGCCATCGGTCCGCGGCCTGATCGGTCATTTCGAAAGGGAAAAGCCATGGCGAACACAGCGGCCGGCGCCGATGCTCCTCTAAAGACCAAACCGGAGAAAGCCTGGCGCGGCGGTCTCAGGCTCGATCTGACGACCGCGCTTTGCATCGCCGTCCTTGCGGTGTTCGTCGTGGCCGCAGTCTTCGCCAACATACTGGCGCCCCATGGCTTCATGCAGATCGACCTTCATGCCCGCAAGGCGCCGCCGATCTTTTTCGGCGGCACGCTCAAGCACATTCTCGGCACCGACGAACTTGGCCGGGATATCCTGAGCCGCATGTTCTATGGTCTGCGCACGAGCCTGCTGATCGCGCTCGGGGCCTCGGCAATTAGCCTGGCGCTCGGCACGGTGCTCGGGCTTCTTGCCGCCTTTTGGCGTGGATTTGCCGACATGCTGATTCGCGTTGCGGTCGATTTCCAGGCGTCGATGCCGTTCCTGATCATCGCGCTCGCCGTTCTCGCCTTCTTCGGCGACAATCTCTGGCTCTTCATGACATTGCTTGGCCTTTACGGCTGGGAGCGCTACGCGCGGCTAGTGCGCACCATGGCCGGGCTCGAGCTGGAGCGCGGCTATGTTGCAGCCCTCAGGCGAAATGGCGCGGCAACCGGGCGCATCGCCTTCCTGCATGTGCTGCCGAACATTCTTTCGGTGGTCCTCGTCAACCTGACCGTCGTCCTGCCTGAGATCCTGCTGCAGGAATCGGCGCTGAGCTTCCTCGGGCTCGGCATCCAGCCGCCGCTCGTCAGTCTCGGCAGCATGGTGGGAGCGGGCCGTGACTATGTGATGACCGAATGGTGGATCGCGATCCTGCCGGGCATCGTGATTTTCGTTCTCTCATTGTCGATCAGCCTGATCGGCGACTATCTGCGCGATGCCTTCGATCCGACGCTGCGCTAGCTAGAGCTGGCTTCAAAGAAGCAGGGCATAATGTCGTTCGAAGGCCGATCGCCCTTTTTGGCATCATGCTCCAGACCATTGTCGCAAATTCGATTTCAAGGAGATCTGCATTGCCTTTGCCCCTTCACGCCGCCCGTCACGGCTCGCTGCGTATCGCCGCCCATCGCGGGTTCAGCCGGCGCTTCCCGGAAAATACCCTCCTTGCCTTCCAACAGGCGGTGGATGCCGGCGCCAACGAGTGCGAAATTGACCTCATGCTGACGCGCGACGACCGGATCGTCGTCATGCATGATCGCACGCTGCAGCGCACGACCGACGGCTTCGGCTTCGTTGCCGATCATGATCTCGAGCATATTCTTTCGCTCGATGCTGGCGCGAAATTCGAGCCGCGCTTTTCCGGTATTCGCGTGCCGACGCTTGCCGATACCGTCCTATGGGCCAAACAGACGGATACGCGCCTGGCGATCGAGATGAAGGAGCCAGAACGGCCGGATCGCCTGATCGATATCATGGTCGGAACCCTGCGGGATCTGGATGCCTTCGATCATGTCGCCATATCCTCTTTCGATCATCTCGATCTCCGGCGGGTCAAGGAAGTCGAGCCGCAGCTTCAGACGGAAGCGATCCTTCACCATCGCCCCGTGGATATCGTGGCCTCGATGCAAGCTGGTGGCATAGACGGCGTTTCGCTGGAATTGAACCGTTTCCACCGGGCCGACGCCGAAGCGCTTCAGGAGGCCGGCATCGCGGTGCGTCTCAGCCTGCCGTTGCCGGAAAAGCTTGCCACCCTCTGGCAGGGTGGCCGGGATGCACTCCCGATGATCCGACGGTGCATCGCGGATAGCATCATAGACGCACTGATTGGCGACGATGTCGATTTCCTGCGGATGCTAGGCGACCGCGCCTGAGACCGGCGAAAGTCGCTATTTGTCGGCAAGTTACCTTGCATGAGGTCGGCCACGCTCTCAGCCCGAGGCATAATGGATCAAGCCAGCTTCCGCGGTCATGACCCTGATCCCCGATGATAGGGTGCCCCAGCATGCCGATTACAAAGCCACTGCGCATGCCGACGCCATGCGTGAAGCTGGCGTGGACGGTTTCATGTCCTTAACGTTCACTTCCGGGGGAATGTGAAGTTGGTCACATTGGGTCTCGTCCGCCTCGCCGTTTGCAAGGGCAGGAGCTTCACGGGCATCTGCAAAATACCATTGCGCTTTCCCGTCGGCTCGCCTGATGTCTCTGGATCGGGGAGACAGTTTCCGCTTGGTTTCAGACTGCGACAGCGCCCTGTCGCAAGAAATCGCTATGTTGACCCGAGCAGGCGAACTGTGGCCGATTCCTCTGAAGCGGCTTGTGCAGTTCCAATTGCATGTCGGCCTCAAAACGATGGCCAGATTGGCTAATAAGGGTCGAAGACACGAGTACAGCGTTAGCCAGCAGGCTATGCTGTCATTCATGGTTGGCATGGCAAGTCAGACCCAGCGATGGCCCTGGACTGCATAGGCGCAAGGCCTTGCCTCCTGGAACCGCAATACTCACGTCTGGTTTGGCGTATCGGAGCGAGATTGGAGGATGTGATGAAAAGAATAATTGCTATGACGGCTTTGGCTGCCATGCTTGCAGCCTGCCAAACCAGCACAGAAGGGCTGGAGCCAATTCCGGGAAGCATTACCTACGGCGGGCAGCCGCGACAACGATTACAAAAGTCACCCGTCGGCAGCATTCTTCCCCACACATTCACTGATCAGTGGGGCGAGCGGGTGCGGGAGACATACATCGTGCAGCCCGATCGCAGTCTGAAGCTCGTGGATCGGGTCTATATCGATAATCCCTTCGACTAAATGTGTGGGCAAGTGCTGGCATATGATGAAAATCCCGGTCGTGCCGACGCCGGCGCGCACAGGTTGGCCAACAGTCAGGCGACTTTCGCGGCGAGCATCTCGTTGATACATTCCTCGTTGCGCCCGTGGAGCGCGGTCTCCTGATCGTCGCTGGGCGGATCTTCTTCCAATCCAAACCAGCCAGAAGTGCCATGAGCTGAGCATGGTCGAGCCGGATAGCCGAGGGAAGGGAGATCATGTGGCTCGAACTTTCTTTCTTCCCTTAAGCCGCTGAGCGCATGTCGCTTCAGGCGGGTATTGAAATCGTCATGGATCGGCTCCTCTTCCTTCAATGATCAACAATCGGCAATCCTCAAGCGGTTGTCCTTAACCAAGTAGAGACAGTCCAACCTCCATTGCGATTTCAGAAAAATTAGAAATTGTCTGAGTCATATCGCCTTGACGCCATGCTAAGGTTATCTCGACCGTGTCCTTCGTTTCCAGACGGACGAAAGCCAAGCCGGGTAGGCGAATGTGGGCAATACATTCGGGCGCGATTGAAACTCCCACACCCGCCGCCACCAAACCGGCGATGGTGAGCCACTCTCCGGTAACTTGCGCCACATGCGGCATAAAGCCGGCAATGTGGCAAACACGAAGAATGCGTTGATAGAAGGCAGGGCCACTTGCTTCATGAAATGTGACAAAGGATTCCTGAGCCAATTCTCCGGGCGCAATGGATGATCGCTGCGCAAGGGCGTGACTGCGCGGAAGGAGAGCGATCAAGGGCTCACGGTAGATCGTTGAGTGGGCGAGATCCGAATCACGCGGCGGGGCCTCTCGGAGAAAGCCAACATCCAGCATTCCAGAGCGAAGGTCCGCAATCTGTGGCGTCGTAGTCTTTTCAACGAGCTCAATGTTTACGGCGGGGTATCTGTCTCGAAATGCTTGTATGACAGGGGGAAGAACCGTCAGGGCCACAGACCCTGCAAACCCTACCCGTAAAAATCCCGCTTCGCCCCGGCCAATACGCCGTGCTTCCTCGAGACCTTCCGAGACCTGAGACAAGGCCCGTGTCGCCGTCGTTAATAGAGCTTTGCCTGCTGGTGTCAGCACAATCCCTCGCCCTTTGCGATCAAAAAGGGGATAGCCGACACGCCCCTCCAGGCGCTGAATCTGCTGGCTTAGGGGTGGTTGCGCGACACCGAGATAGGCTGCGGCTTTCCCGAAATGGCCCCGCCGCGCAACGGCTACAAACGAGCGCAACTGCCGGAGATCAATCTCCGGAATCGCGTCATTCATATCTTTAGAGATATCATTATTCATAAACATAGTATTGGACAAATATGGACCGGCTGTCTACCTCATTTCGCTGAGTAGCGCGTATCGCTTGGGACGAGACCAAGCGCGCCTTCGTCGGAGAAGCAAATGAGAACTATCGCTTGCATCGTGCTGGTCATCGCCAATTCACTTGCGTCGCCTGCTCTCGCCACCTGCCCAGGTCAACTAAAAAACAGACCATCCTCCCGGTTCACACTTGATGAGGGTGAAGTGTACGACAAGAAAACCGGCCTGATCTGGATGCGTTGCAGTGTTGGCACGCATTGGGAGAAAGGCAAAGGCTGTCTTGGAGAGCCCAGTTCCTTGAACTTTGAGGAAGCGTCAAAAATTTCCAAGAGCACGGGTAATGGTTGGCGTCTCCCTTCTGTTAGTGAGCTCTTCAGTTTAGTCGATGACAAATGCGGCACGCCTGCAGTGGATGTCGTCGCATTTCCCGACATCGGACCATCCGACGATATGGAGAGCCCTTATTGGACAAGTTCCTCCGCGGGAATGGGCCTAATTTACTTCGTTGATTTTATGACGGGAGTTCCTGATGGCCATAGCAAAGGCTTCAATCTAGCGGTTCGCCTTGTGAAATCGAAGCCTTGATGGGGCTCCGAGGAGCGCCACGGGCTTCAGTCGATAAGCTCCCTGCCGTCATGGTTCTGCAAGGCAGCGGCCTTGTGTCGGTTTTCTGTTCCGTTGCTACTCAAACCCCAAATTGCCGCTCGAGTTGCTGGAGCGGTTCACGATCGTAGGTAAAATGCGGCCAGCCAGATTGCGTCCAACTCCAGCGCAGGAGTTATAGCCCTCGTTTCTATAACTCAACTTTGCGTACCCTCTTTGGCCAGATGTTTTAGTGTGGCAACGTCTTCGTCGGTCAGCAGCGCGGCAAGTTGATCGCGGCGGGCGAAGGGCAGGATGGCATCGAGCGCATCAAGCGCCTGCGCGCGCGCCAACCGCGCTTCGGACATCGTCGTGGCGGATTTCAGCAGGCGCATTTTGCTCGCTTTCTTCTTGCGGGATTTCCGGGAAATCCGTATATTAGGGAAAAAGGAGAATGCGCATGACAGCGACGGTAACGGCTGCAGCGGTGTCGAAGAATTTTGGCGCCTTTCAAGATGCCGCGGTTCGCGAGCCGGTGATCATCACTAAGAACGGTCGGCCCCGTACGGTGCTCATTGCCTATGAGGACTATCTTCGGCTGATGCGGCGAGAGCGTCGCGTCGAACTGACGACCGAGCTTGGCGACGCGGACATCGCCGCGGCGGAAAAATCCGAAATGGACCTGGGTCTCGATCATCTCAATGCCGAACTGCTGACGGACAAGAATGCTGCCGACTGAACCGAAGGTCGGCTGGGTTTTCCGTTATTCCTATCTCTGGCACCGCCATCACCTTGAGGGACGAGAGGAGGGCGACAAGGACCGGCCGAGCCTGGTGCTGGCGATCGTCACCGTGCTTGATGACGGAGTTCCGGTCGTGCGCGTCTTGCCGATCACCCATTCGCCGCCGAGCAATCCGGCCGACGCCATCGAGATTCCACCGGCGACCAAACGCCGCCTTGGCCTTGATGACGAGCGCTCGTGGATTGTCCTGACCGAAAGCAACCGCTTTGTCTGGCCTGGCCCCGATATTCGACAGGTCGACCGCGAAAGCGGCTATTACGGGCCATTGCCACCGGCACTGTTTGCCGAGGTCAAGCAGCGTTTTGTTGCGCTTGCCCGAGGGCAGGGCCATCGTTCCACGGCCCGCAGCGACTGAGGCGGATGTCGCCACAGTAATTGCCGCGCCGGCGCGGTGACGACTGGCGCGACATTCAGCAGTGTTTCGGGGGTAGCGGACCGGTTTTCCATCGCTTTCAGCTTCGAGCAGGCCTGTGGATTGGCTCTTGTTTCGATTCTGCGCCCTGAAATCCATCACTATCGATACTTGATACAATCAGAAAGTGACCAGCTTCGGCGCTCCAGGAATTTTTGGCGACTTTCAGCGGCAGAACCTCACCGCTCTCAAGCCAGAGCTGAAAGATGTTCTTCCATTCGGTGTCGGGTTCAGTTTGCAACCGCATCATGGCCCTCTTCGAATTATCTGCACATACGCCTATGTCGCTGTCGCGTTCCTGCCGCGCGTCAAAGTGGCAATGTTCGCCATCCGAATTGCCTATCCTTTGGGAAACAAAAAGGGAACATAGCAACTAAATCGGCCATTGAAAACCCTTGATTTCGTGCATTCTGCGTGGCCCAGATCGTTCCATTTCAAGTACTTGGTATGGTGTAGTCGGTGGTTCGAATCTCATCAAGGCGCTCAAGGTCTATCGCTCGGCTATCGAATTCTCAGGCTGATGCCGGACTGATTGGCTCCCTGATAATCCGATTCATGAGCTTGATGGCCTCGCTCTCAAGGGCTGATTGTTGATTTCCGTGATGATTTAATCCGTTTTTGCGTTTGGCCAAGGCCAGCAAAAGCTTAGAATGATCAATTATTTCAAATGGTTGAATTTTCCAAGCTGGCTCAGCCCAAAATGAAAATGCGGATCAAAATCTCGCGCAACTCAACAGCTAGCTGGCTGGAGCGCTCGAACATCGACTATTGCGACAGAATTACCCGTCTGGGCCGACATCGCCGTAAATCTGTCGTAATACTTCAAGGCGATGAGGAACTGCCGAAACTGATGGTGAGTTCATGAGACTATTGTTGATCGAAGACGAGCAGAATATGGCCGAGGCGCTTGCCACTGCACTCGGAAAGCAGGGGATCATCATCGATCACACGATGCTGCTCGCAGATGCCGCCGAGCTTGTGCGTCAGCATAGCTACGACGCAATCCTTCTCGACCGGCGTCTGCCCGATGGAGAGGGCTTGACCTTCATCCCCAAACTGCGCCGAACCGGGTCAAACACGCCGATCATCGTCCTGACCGCAAGAAACGAACCGGTGGAACGCATCGAAGGACTGGATACGGGCGCGGATGACTATCTGGGAAAGCCGTTTCTGGTGGAAGAGCTGCTCGCGCGATTGCGGGCAGTCCTGCGCAGACCAGTCAGCATTGCCGAGCCACAGATAATCGTCGGAAGGCTTCGGATAGATCCCTTGCATCTCAACGTGACGATTGATTCGGAGCCGATCGATGTTCCAAGACGCGAGCTTCATGCCCTGGTCGCTCTTGCGAAGCGCCGCGGCAAAACAGTGCTTCGTTCGGTGCTGGAGGCTGCAGTCTACAACTACGAGGAGGAGATCCAGTCGAACGCCCTGGACGCACATCTCTCCCGGTTGCGCAAACGATTGGCCGACGCGGGTGCGGGCGTCTCCATTCACAACATACGAGGCGTAGGATTCCTACTGAGGGAAGACTGATGGACGAGGAAAACACGTCGCTTTGGTGGACACTGAGCTGGCGGCTCAGCATTGTCTTCGTCGCTGTCGTCGCCGCGGTGATTGTGGGGCTCTGTGTCTACGGCGCGATGATCCTTTCGCCAAACGTGGGATTGGAGCACAGGCTCAAGGATGCTCTGTACCTGTCGCTCGAGCACGACCCCCAGGGCCAGTTGGTGGTAAGGGATAGCCCCGATCTGAAATCTCTGAAAGGTGACCATCCAGACCTCTGGTTCTATGCGGTCGACAGAGACGGTCATTCGGCCAGCTATGGAAAGATTCCCGCGGCCTACGGAGACCTTGCCCGGTATGTGCGCCTCATCAAGGACGCGGACATCAGAGATTCTTCTGTGTCGAATGAAGCGGCCTCGATCGACACCGTCGACACGCGGTTCGGGGAGGTTCGTGTGATGTATGGTGGAAATCCCGACAGGCGGCTGACCTTCGTCGCAATGCTGGTCGGAACCTATCCGATCTACATTCCACTTCTCGTTATCGCGTTGCCTGCCATATTCCTGACCGTCCCTCGTGTTGTCGGCAACGCGTTGGCGGCCTTGAAGTCCGTGGTCCGAAAGGCGCCTGACATCGACCCCCAGCAGCCGGGGTCGCGATTGCCCTTGAAGGGCGTTCCAAAGGAGGTTTCTCCACTAATTGTCGCGTTCAATAGCATCCTGGAGCGTCTGGAAGAGCAGTTTCAATCGCGCCGACGCTTTCTGATCGATGCAGCACACGAGCTGAGGACGCCGATAGCAATCATGCAGACCCGCATCGAGGGTTTGACAGAAGGGCGGGAGCGTCAGCGATTGATGGACGATGTTGCGAGGTTGAGCGCGACAGCTGAACAGCTACTCGCGTTCGAGCGAAACGATCAGTCGCCCGATCTCTATGAGACGATCGATCTTGTGGTCATGGTCCGCACGGTTGTCGCCAACCTGGCTCCTCTCGCGATTGCCGCCGGCTACGATATCTCGTTTGAAAACCACGTCGGAGAGTTTGAGGTGCACGCAAATCTCACGACTTTGCCGCGCGCCGTCAGCAACCTCGTTCAAAATGCCATCGACCATGGCGGCGGGAAGGGAGCGATTTCCGTGGCTGTCGAAAGGGATGGAACGATTGTCGTGTCCGACGCGGGATCGGGAATACCGGAAGACCAACAGGAGCGCGTGTTCGAGCCATTCTACCGCGTTACTCCGCGAAACAAGGGCGCTGGTCTTGGTCTGAGCCTTGTTCGCCAGATTGTCAACAACCACGGCGGACGGGTCATCATGGACAGTTCCCCCGATGGCACCACGGTCAGGATCAGACTTTGACATCAGAAAGCCGCGGCCGCGACTCGCATGTAAGACTGTGGCAATTCTCCAAGGACAATCTGCAGCGGCTTGAAAAACCGTTTCTGGAGATGCTTGAATGGGTAAACGTCATTACATCCGGCGAAAGATCTTTGCTCTTCTGCAGTCACTATTCATCATTGCAGTCCTTCTCGCCGGTCCCCTGGCGATCCTGATCATGAAGAGCTAGCCGTTCTTTGCATCGAGGAGACTCCGAGCATATGCGAACACTATCTCGGAGTAAGACATTTGGAAGTCTTCCTATGGGATTGCGGCCGACGTGCTTGACCATGCTCCGTGCCTCTTGACCAGTGGAATTCCGGCCGACGTGCTTGACCATGCTCCGTGCCTCTTGACCAGTGGAATTCCGGCGTCCGTCGCGCGTTTGTCGATCTTCAGCAAGATTTGTCGAAAGCATAATTCTTTCAAATGAGGCCTTCCGCGTAATTCTGTTGCAAATGTCTAGCTCGAATGTCTCGCCATCGACAATCGTTCTTGGAGCTATTGGCCCGTGTCTGAACCAATCTCTATCGCAATCTTTTCTGACCGCTGGTGATGCACAGATGAGATATCTAAAAATTGCTGCCGCCATCTCACCAGTCGCGCTGGGGCTCGCCAACTGCGCCTCAGTCAATCTCAGCGACGCCAGCACGTTGACGTCATCCGAACATCTCGGTCCGTCGAAGGGCAAGCTGTCGAAGTCGAGAACCTATGTCGACGGACCGGGACTTGCTTCTGTGAAGACCGTCAAGATCATTCCGACCACCTTTACATACAAGGCTGCCACACGTGTAACGAAGGTCTCCGACCAAAGACTCGTCGCTAATGCTCTTGATCGCGCGCTTTGTGTAAATCTGAGCGACAAGTATCAGATGGTGACGGAAGATCAGCCGGCCGATCTCCTCGTTCGTGCGGTGATCACCGATGTCGTTCCGACCAACAGGACAATGGCAGGAGTATCGACGGTGGTATCTTTGGGCAGCGGTGCTGTCATGCCTTCGAATGTCCCGATCGGCATTCCCCGTCTTCCCTTCGGTTTGGGCGGTCTCGCAGTCGAAGCGGAGGCCATGGATAGCACCCGGACACAACGCGCGGCGATTGTCTGGGCGAGGGGGGCCAATCCCATACAGAACGATCCGCGGGTTTCTCAAGTGGGCGACGCGTATGGACTCGCTTCGAAGTTCAGCGATGATTTCTCGAAACTCCTCATCTCCGGGAAGGAACCGAAGGGTCTCAGCATATCGATCCCATCGGGCCAGAAAATAAGGTCCTCGCTCGGCGGTCGAGCGAAGTATGTGGCTTGCGAGGCATATGGACGTACGCCAGGGGTCCCCGGTCTGATTGCAGGAAATGTGGGCGCGCCTCCTGAGTGGACCGACAGACAGCGTGGTACCGCGGCGCAAGCCAGAGACGTGAGCACATCGTCAGCCGCAACAAGCCGGCAGGCTGCTGGAGCATTTTCCCCACCGAAATGACGCTAAGCACCATTTAGGAACCTGCACCCTGCAGGCTGATGGACGGAGCGTATGCTGCATGCCAGCGCAACACACGCTCCGTTTTTCTTGTCTTACAAGGTGGGCTTCTGATGCCGATGCTGTGAACTTCAAAAATTAGCACATGTCGATGGCAATCCACAGAGATCGATGTCCCGAATCTGAGCTACGGCTTTGTTCATGCTCCGTTCGGCCTTAGCGTGCGATTTCGGACTGCTCTTGTTCTGATCCCTATCCAGCAATTAAAAATCGTCGTGACAAAATACGTATTTTATGTCAATATGAATCCATCAGGCATGTCCCGAATGACTTTGAAGGATTCATAAGTGACAAAGAAATGGTCGACAGACGACATCCCGTCGCAGGCAGGAAAGCGCGTCATCGTGACGGGTGCAAATAGCGGCATTGGTTGGAACACTGCGTTGGAGCTGGCACGGGCAGGGGCCGAAGTGGTCATCGCCGCACGCAGCAAGTCAAAGGGGGATGATGCCGCACAGCGCATTAGAGAGATCGTCCCCAAGGCGAAACTACAGACCGGGATCCTGGATCTTTCGGTACCCGACTCCGTGTCGAAGTTTGCCGCGGATCAATACGGGCAGCTTGACATGCTGATCAACAATGCCGGCATCATGGGATTGCCCAAACGAGAAGTCAGCATCGACGGTCACGAACTGCAGTTTGCGACGAACGTGATTGGACCATATCGTTTGACGGGCCTGCTGCTTCCGTTGCTTCTGCAGAGCAGCAGTCCGCGGGTCGTTACCGTTTCCTCCGCCACGCACAAGATGGGCAATCCCGTCCCGCTTACCGATCTGGAGTCGACAGGCGGCTACAACCCTATGCGCGTCTATGGCAAGACCAAGCTCGCGAACATTCTCTTTGCTCGTGAGCTGCAACGTCGAGCCGGCGACCGACTGCTTTCGGTCATCTCACATCCGGGAGCAGCCAAGACGAACCTGTTCGGCCCGACCGTGATCACGACGAAGATCGCGGGAATCCTGCTATATCCGCTGCTTCAGAATCCGGATAAGGGCGCGTGGCCGACACTTATGGCTGCGACGTCCAATGCGGTGAAGCCAGGCGGCTACTATGGGCCAGGCGGGTTCATGGAACTGCGCGGTGCTCCAGTGGAAGGAAAGACATCGGACGCTGCAAACAACGCTGTGGCCGGGGAGAGGCTGTTTGCCGAACTCGAGCGCATCACCGGCATCGGATATGCCCTTTGACCAGGACTGATCCGCAATCCAGAACATTCAGACGGGAAAGAACCTGCGCCCATACAGTGCCAATCGCGGCGACGGGAACGAGATCGTTCTTTATGATCATTGGAGTTGGAAATGTATGACTTGGGAGTTCCTGCCAGTGGGGCAGGACACCTTCCGCCTTAGAAACCGTCATACGGCCAAGTCATTCCAACCGGCGACGGGATTAAGCAAGGCTTTATCCCTCTGGCAGCAGCCGCTTGGAAACCCGGAAGAAACCGCATGGGTGTTCATGCGGCAGCCGGACGGTACCTACCTAGGTGATGTTGACAAAGTATGGCAACCAGATCTTGGCGGCGGCGATAGCCAGGAAAGCAGCGTATGATGTTTTGGT
>NZ_JAUQTZ010000064.1:0-33126 GCF_059803845.1 Rhizobium sp. UFLA01-1127
CGAGATGATCCACATAGACGACGGGTCCGAAGATGGCATGACCGGATTTACAGACCGCGGCATCGAATGCATAGAGGAACTCCTGCGCGATGCCCGGAGCTGGAAGGGCGGACTACGAAGCTTCCTGGTCGCGGATCATTGTGACCCGGAAACGATCGAACGCATCATGGCTAAAGAACAGGCTCGAATCGAGGCTCAAAACCGTAAGCAGGCATAAAATCTATTCGCCGGACGCTTACATTGTATCGGCGTCTTCGTATATAAGATGATGAAAGAAGGCTGGATCCCTGGCGGCGCAACGACAGATGAAACATGGCCTCGTTTCAATCCCGTCCAGATAAGCATTCAGATCGAATGGCTGGCGCTCAGTCATGGCACTCCTCCTTTTCGCCGACGCAGCTGTTAGCCCGATCGGATGAAAGCTGTATTCAGATGAGCCGATCAGCGAATTGCTCGGTCTCCAAGTCTCACAGTGGTGTCGACGGCACCAGATTTTTTTGGAAACGGTGAGTTTGGACGGCAAACCGAGCACTGATGCCCTCCGGGATCCACAAAGCGTCTTCAAATGTTTGGATGAGCGTCCAGCCTTCGCGCCGATAGAAGTTTTCAGCTCGGCCGTTCCCTGCCGTACAAAACAGCTCGGCTTCCCGCACTCCGTTTTTCGATAGATGCAGCTCAGCGAAGGATAGCAGCTGATGTGCTACCCCCTGCCCGCGAACGTTCCTGTCCACATAGAGTTTTACAACTTCCGGGCCTTCAACGGTCACGAAGCCTACGATGTCACCGCTCATCGCAACGTAGAAATCATCTGAAGCTTCTTTCAGCCAAATATTGAAGTGTTCAATCGTCCTGAACGACAGCACCTCAGGAGGTACAAGAGCCGCATGCGCATCGTGCCATCCCTGATGCCACAACCGCACAACGTCGGCTCGGTCAGTTGATTGTGCTGGCCGAATTTTGAGCATTGATACGAACTCCCGTGAACCGGATCGTCAGCGCGTTCTACCGCTGGCCCCATCTGGAGTACGGGCCAACGCCAAATCCGGGGTCCGGGGCATCGTCAAAGACAGCGATGAACTCGATGGAATGTCCATCTGGATCGGCGAAATACTGAGAAACCGCTGGCATCCAAGCCAATCTATTTGCTCTCATGGTGAAAGCCATAGGCCCGCTGAACAAGCGCGACGCGGATTTCATATCGGGAGTACCAATCACTGCGGCCGCGACGCTGTGCTTCGACGTGGTCAACGACCGCCTTCCAAGAGCGAATGCTTTCTTCGTCCTTCCAATAAGAAATCAGTATACCGAAGCCATCTGCTCCACGAGCGCTTTCGAATCCAAGATACCCTGGTTGCCGACTAGCCAGCTCGGTCATCGCATAACCCATTTCGCCGTAGCCATCGTCCACATCCGTACGCTGAGAGGTGAAGCTGACCATGTAGTATGGGGGTTCTGGTAAATTGGCGATACGCATCGAGAGTCCCTCCGAGTTGCCGGATCGAGAGCCAACGCAATGCATACTTTCAGCAACTGCAAGTCGATGCAACTCACTTTGCCCTGGCCTCGTCCCAACATCGGTGAGGAAGCCCTGAACCTGTTAATCCCTCTCCTAGTCGCAGCCGTTCGCCAAGGCCATTCAAGATCGCGGCACATCATATGACGTGCCACGACTTTTCTTGGGCCATTCGGCTTGTCTTAAGGACGCAACCGCTTGGGGGTGCGGCTAAGCAATGTAACCTCTCGAATGCTGGCGGCACCAAGTAGGCGCATTAGAATGCGACCAAGACCGACACCCATCCCTCCATGTGGAGGGCAACCAAACCTGAAGAAGTTGAGATAGTCGGAAAGCGCATCCAGTTTGTATCCGCGTTCGGTCGCCTGAGCCATGAGGCGGTCATATCGATGTTCTCGCTGCGCACCGGTGGTAATCTCCATCCCGTGCCACAACAGGTCAAAGCCCCTCGTCAGGTCCGGACGATCATCCCGGCGCATGTGATAGAAGGCACGGTGTCTTGTCGGATAGTCGGTAATGAATAGAAACGCATGGCCCGTCTTCTCTCCTATATGTTCGGCCAGGATGCGTTCGCCTTCACTGTCTAGGTTAGCGCGTGCTTCAAGCGGATGCCCCAACCTTTCGAGAATTTCACGCGCTTCTTCAAATGTCAGCTTTGGGAATGGAAGGGCTGGCGGCACGACTTCAACGCCAAAAAGCTGCTTGATGTCTTCTCCATGCTCTTCAGCGACTGCGGCAATCGCATGGGATAGCCAGCGCTCTTCGATCTCCATCAACTCATAATGATCTTCGATCCATCCGATCTCCATGTCGATCGACGTGAACTCCGTTTCGTGACGGGACGTGAATGACGGTTCTGCGCGAAAGGCGGGGCCGATTTCGAATACCTTCTCCATGCCTCCGGCGATGGCCATTTGCTTGTAGAATTGCGGCGATTGGGCAAGGAATGCTGTCGTGCCGAAGTATTTGACAGCGAACACCTCTGCTCCGGACTCGCTGAAAGTGCCCATCAGCTTCGGCGAATGGATTTCACGAAAGCCGTTTTGTTTCCAGAACGAGCGCATGGCCTCTTCAAGCGTCGTCTGTACTGCGAAAACGAGCTGCTGACTTGGATAGCGCAGGCTAACCTGCCGGTGGTCTATCCACTTATCAAGACCAGAATCCTCCGCAATCGGAACACGGGCATCGGCCAGGCCGCAGATTTCCACGCCTTCGATCAGGATCTCCAGACCGCCAAGCTTCACGCCGGGCGCGGCAGTCACCCTCCCCGTAACGATCATGGAACTTTCGGGAGTGAGAACGTCGAGTACGGCTGTAAGCCCGGCGGCGTCCTTTGCCTGCGTGAGCTGAACCTTTCCGGTCGGATCACGAAGGACAATGAAGCGCATGCGCTTCTGGTCGCGAATGGTTTCGGCGAAACCACATAGCTTTACGCGTTGCCCGATAAGCGAGTGCAGATCGGCAACGAAGGTACGCTTCAATTGTGGGGTATGTGACATGACTTTCTCCTCAAAACGGAAAACCGGATCGGAGAAGCCAAAACCACAAGCCCTTCCGAAAACCGGCAGGGCTGTGGTGATCAATGAGCTACGCTAGGAAGCGCACACGATATCCACGACCCCGCAGGGGCCGTTATTATTGATCGTGCTTTTCGACAGCGTGCTCATGGCGCACATCTATTCTCAAGAAGACCGAAATGTAAACACGGGTGTGGTCCCGTCGATCTCCCATTGTGAGCTTTTCTGCAAACGCAAATCGCTATGACGCGCTCGATCCGCCTGAGCGCACGCCCCCGGCTGCTAATCTGCGGACGCCCACGTTTGCAGGACGAACGTTTTGCAATTTTCGAAAGCGTGATCTAGTTTAGATACGTCACGGGCCGCCACACGATCTCTTAAGGGATGTGTAAAAGGGCGGCTCTTCTCGTTTAGATCGATGCGACATCGTCAAGTACGACGGTTCCCTGGTGAAACACAATCTTCCAGCCATCACTCGTCCAACGCCACAACGTCGTCCTGCGCGTCCGGCGATCCGGCTCGATCAAAATGTAGGTAAGCTGGTAGAGGTTCTCTGCGACCTCTCGGATTGAAAAATCCTCGCAGGGCCAGTCATGTGGTTCTGGCTTCTTGTAGCGTTCGAGAAGGTTCTTGATAACGAACTCGCGGCTATAGACCTTGCCGCTTGCACCAATCTCCCAGAAATCTTCATCCGTCATCGCAAGCAGTTCGTCACGCGTCGTGCCAAATTCAGGCGATGAAAAATGGGCTCACGCGTCCGCAACTCATCCAATATCTCTGCAATGGAGGCGTTGTTCATAAAACCTGGTCCCCAGTTTCCGATTTATCGGACGCCGCGATCTCTCGAAGCCAAGCAACGATGGCATCCGCACAGTTTCCGGCGGAAGGTCGGTATTGTCGATTTCGATAGATGCGGTAGCACCGTCATTGAGTAGCTGTCGTGTCCTGAGCAGTTCAGCCAGCAATTCGGGCTTCCGCTTTTTCCGATGCGCTTCGCGAGCTTCGTTGCTCATGCGCCGAACGTTTTCCTCCTCCGAGCACGACAGCACGATGGAATAGATGCAGCGCTTGCGACGCTCGGCCAATGCTAAAGTCGCTCGCCAATTGTCGACCAGGAAATCATTGGAACCACCGGAAGCCACGACTCCGGTCATCACAACCGGTTCGCCCGATGGCAACTTCAATATCGCGTCAAACGCCAAGTCTCTCGTTTTCGTCGCCAACTCGTAGTAAGCGGGAGTGCCTCGATCAGTCAGTGCAATGGCGATATTCAGCAGCGTATGATTGTCGAGAAATCGAGCACCCAACCGCTCCGCAACAATCTTGCCGACGGTATATTTGCCAACACCCGGCCATCCGTTGAGATGAACGATCATCTTACGCTCCGTTTGGAGACAACGAAGATTTCAGTCGCCGTCACTCATGATGTGGGGCGAAATGGTAACACGACAAGAACCGCCGGGCCGAGCTGTTCCCAGCCAGGGATCGATGAAAGCTGACAGATCGATATCGGGCAGGTGACGCAAAACCAATACCTGCCCGATTGCCGAGTACAACTGCGTGGCGTGGTAAAGCTCGCAAGTCATGGTAAATATTTGATTACAGCCATTCTGCTGTCGTTATCCCTTTGACATTGGCCACGACGGCTCCCATCTCTCTGCCGCTTGTTTTCGGGAGAGACAATGAGAGACTTTGTGAATGCGACGTTCGGGTCCGTTGAACTCGACATCATCAGTCAGGCACTCGAAGAGTGGCGAACTTCAATTGGTATCGACCGTGCCGCCCCGGAGTACGAAATCGCGGCCGCCACCGTTGTCACCTTGTTCAGAGAGGGCAACCGTACTCTTCCCGAACTGCGTACCGCAATTTCGGCCCACCGATGGCTCTCTCAGGATTCTATAGAATTGGGGCGCTCCTCGCCCGAAACTGGAAACAAGGATTTATAGGCAGATAAATCGCTCGCAGCCGATGAAATTGAACTTCAGGGTTGTCATGCCCTTGGATGCCGATACCATGGCGTGGCAGGTCGCTTCACGAAATGCGCCGAAATCAGGGTTGAATTCGAGGCCTCAATGAAGGGCGATAACAAAGGCAGACGGATTTTCGAGGGGTTGAGCGAGACGCAACGTCTCAACCTGATTGATCGCTTCGTCGTCCAACTCCGCTCTGCTTCAAAAAGGATGGCTGCGGACGGACGTCTGGATATTGTTGAAATGCTGGACGATGCAGCCGGTGATTTGGTGTCCAACGCACGCGAGATTGCGTCGACCATGATTGGCATCGAAATCTTAGCGCACGCGATAGGACTTTTGGAGATGGTCAAAGTGTTGGCGTCAGACCGCGATGAACCGGCTACGCTGCATTGACCGTAGCGAATGCCTCAATAAAATCCACAGGGAGCAAGACGTGAGCCCACTTTCAGAAGAGGACGTGGCAAGCCACTGGAACGAGAACGCCGACCAGTGGACCAGTGACGTTCGCAGCGGCTACGATGTTTATCGCGACCATTTTACCCTGCCCGCGTTCCTTGATTTTCTGCCTTCCATCTGCGGCTTGAACGTGATCGATTTCGGCTGCGGCGAAGGATCAAACACCAGGCAGTTTGCATCGATGGGAGCCCGCATGACAGGCATCGATCTGTCTGAACGGATGATCGGTCATGCACGGGAAGCCGAAACTCGCCAGCCTCTCGGTATCCAGTACAGAGTTTCCTCCTATAGCCAGCATACCGGATTCGCTGACACCTCCTTCGATGCAGTTGTCTCCACCATGGCCTTGATGGACGGCCCGGATTTCCCCGCTGCAATGCGAGAAGCGTTCCGGCTACTGCGACCCGGCGGCTTCATCGCCTTCAGCATCTTGCATCCATGTTTCATCACTCCCGGCCTACAATGGCAGAAGGATGCCAACGGCAAGGCAACGGGATTGGTATCGTCGCACTATTTCGATGAGACCAACTTCGTCGAAAACTGGCGTTTCGGTGCGGGCATCAACAATGAGGACGTCGTTCCCTTTGCAATTCCTCGATTTCCGCGAACAATCGGCGACTATTTAAATGGGGTCATCGATGCTGGGTTTCGGATCCGCGAAATCTGCGAGCCACGCCCGACATCACAGGCTTGCGAGGCAATACCCCGCTTCGCGCGATGGCGCGATCTAGGGGCGTTCCTCCTACTGGTTCGTGCGGAACGTCCGCTCTAAGTGGCAACGCCACCATAGTTCAACTGATCGCTTCGCAAAGACCAGTACTTTGGCCACGGTCTCTTCTGCAGCTCGGTTCTAATCGTAACGCGAACTCAAGTCCCTTGTAGATTGGGCAATTGGCACCGCCAACCAGAAACCCGAACGGTCAAGATCGAGAGCAAATGCCAAAACTTCTTATAAAAGAGATCTTAAACTTCTCGCTTTATTATGGCTCTTCAAGGACAACTTTCGCGATCAAAGATTCATAGGTGTCTCATGGCCAAGAAGCTACTTTACTGGCTCATAGCTTCAACCGCTTTGCTGATGACGACGCAGTCCTTTGCTGCTGACATTTGCACCGCGCGAGCCCGGGTCAATGCGATCGACGTCGACACTGAGGGCGAGCGCCAACCAGAACAAACAGATTATATTCACCAGGGTGATGTTATCGATGCCGTCACTCAGTATGGCATCAACCAAAAGACGGGTGCAGGCTTCATCTGCTCCCATGGAGGCGGGTGCTACTCAGTGCGTATCGGCTCGGATGGCCTCCACGGTGACGATATAGATTTAATGAATTGCAAGGTTGATTTCGCCAAGCCTAATGTCTCAGACGGTGTCGAATGGCACGAATTGATAGTAATACGCTCCAAAAACTCACCTGCGCGTTTGCGTCAGGACGATATCGAAGACCGTCTGCTGGAACTTGGCGCTTGCACCGCCTGTGCGAGTACAATGGCCAATACCTACATTAGAAAACCGAAGTCAAAGTGCGGACAATTTACGAAGGCCGTGCTCGAAGGAAATAAAGATGCCGTCAAGCAAGTTTCAGACGGCGATATGCCTGCCTGCGGTTTCTGAACCGGCATCGACCGAACGGTATAGCAGCGTGCCGAGTTTTCCTATGCTCAATCATTCCGCCAGACTCGTATTGACCATTCTCGCGATGATCTGCCTCTTCGTTTCACCGGCAGCCGCAACCAACACACCATGCAGCGGAAAGAAAGGCGGCATCGATCATTGCCAAGGCTCCACTTTCGTCTGCCGCGACGGATCGGTTAGCGCGAGTAAGAAATCCTGCACTATAGAGATGGGTACTGTCGGACTATTGGGATCCAGCACCAGCGATATGCAGCCGACAGCCTCAAACGGTTGCTCGTGCAGGGATGGATCATATTGCACTGGACCGCGCGGTGGCCGCTATTGCATTACGGACAGCGGTTCGAAAAGCTATCTGCGAAATCGTGAATAGGCACTCGTGCCGTCAACGTGTGGCAAGCCGATCCCTCCGCTAGGCTATGAACTCATAAATCGCATTGCCGGAGATCGCAGGCGGAAGGGGCCAGTCTCCTCAATAGCTCAGATGGAGCCAATAGTTCGGCTCCGTTTCGAGGATTTTTATCAGCTCCAAGTATCTCGACCTTACTTCAGAATCATCTGGTGCTGCGTTCCTCCAAGACGTGAAGTTGGCTGGCCTGAAAAGCTGGTCGCCCTCAAGGTCGCGTATTTCGATGCTCGGTAGAGACGTTAAGATCATGGCCATCACACGATCTGTTCCATGGCGTGCGGCATTCCATGTTGGATGTTCGAAACCTTCGATGGTTTCAACTACTATGTTCAGACCCATCTTTGCTTCCTGCTGCTGCATCGGCAGAATAAGCTGGTTCCACGTCCGTAAGGAAGAAGGCTTTCCTGTCTGAGACAACGATTAAGGCGCATTTTCGGCAATAGCCAGCAATGCATCTTTCACGGCAGCAAATGTCAGAGCCTTCACGTGTTCTCGACTATATATGAGCGCACCGTCACCGATTTCGAATGCTCTGCGCGTGTCGACGCCTCGCCGAAGCTCCAAACGGCTCAGCTTCGCGCCAGTTGCCGGGTCAGAGAAATAGACTCCGATAATCCCGGCCTGTATTACCTTCCGAATTGGATCATCCATGTTGATTTCCCTTTCTTAGCTCGTGTGGCGTGACAACCACTTTAGATCCGGGATGTGATCGCATCGATGACAAATCGATGCCACGACCACGGGTGATCGTTCTTGCTGTGGGTGCATAGATCGCGACCGGCTCTTCTGCAGCGGCTCTTGCATTGCTATGACATTGGTGCCTCGAACTAAGAGAACCCGAATGCCACGCGACTTTCTCGTCATCGGCCCTGAAGACGCCAAGATCACGATCGTCCTTGCCCATGGAGCGGGCGGTGCAATGGATACGACGTGGATGGAAAACATGTCGTCCTCATTTGCCGATCAGGGCCTGCGGGTCGTCCGGTTCGAGTTCGATTACATGGCATCACGACGTTCCACCGGTCAGCGGTCGCCGCCCCCACGCGCCGAACTCCTGAAGCAGGAATATGAAGCTGTGATCGATGGACTCGGTTCGCAAGGGACACTTGTCATCGCGGGCAAATCCATGGGGGGACGCGTGGCAAGCATGATCGCGGATGACCTCTACGATACTCGAAAGATCTCCGGACTGCTCTGCCTGGGTTACCCGTTCCACCCCATCGGAAAACCGGACAGTTTGCGGACCGACCATCTCGCGGAAATGAAGACACCTGCCCTCATCTGCCAGGGCACGCGCGATTTGTTCGGGTCACGAGAGGAGGTCTCTAGCTACAAGCTTTCCAAAATGATCGAAATTATCTGGCTGGAAGATGGGGATCACGATTTTCGGCCGAGAAAGGCTATTTCCGGCCTGGCGGTGGCGGAGCATGTCGCAACAGTCGCCGATCATGTGGCTAGATGGGCCTCTCGGCTACTCTAGGCATCGGAGACCTGCCGTGGGACCGATGGATGTTAGCCTTGACGCGTATCTGAATAGCCGCATTTACACCTGGCTTGCATAAGTCCCCACCCGGTGAGGTCACGTATGGCGAAACGTGTAAAAGCGGAATCAACCAAAATGGGTTGGCCCGAAGTCGAAGTCGGTCAGTGGAGCGGCGAGTTTGCCAAAAGGCCTTCCGGCTCTATCGGGCACCACGTTCAGCCAGGTCCCCCGCCGATGTCTGTAGAATTCACCTATCTTATCGTCGGTGCAGTAGTGCTCACGCCGCGAACAAAAATGCGATGGCCTGCAGTCGTGTCGTTCTGGGTACGCACGCCATTTACTCCTGAGCGTGTTGAGGCTGGTTTTATGTTTAAGTCGGAGAATATGCCTTCCTTCGATCTCGGGCTGGAGGTGACGCGGCAGCAGTTCACGGAGACGGTATGGCTCTTTAGGGAGAAACTGCTGAACAACTTCCATTTCATTGTTGCCCAAGGACGCGACAACCATTGGCCGATTACCAGCTGGGGTGCCAGCTTTGAGCTATAGACCGTTCGCACACGAACGGATCTAGTTGTCCAAATTCAATCCGAGATGCGATATTGCTTCGTCGCGCTGCCAGAAGGTCATGTCTCCGAAGCTGGTTCGCTTGATCCCGGCACTCTGAAGCTTTCGATGTGCGTTGGCGATAGGATGGCAAACTATCGCGGCAAGGGTCTTCAGCTCAAAGCTGAAAACCCATGACTTCCGCAACTCCGCAAATTTCCCAATAGTCGGGACTCCGGACATCAACCCTGCACGGATTATTTTCGTTGCGATCGATCGCGCTCGATCGATAATCATCGAGACCTCGCCGTGGCTAATTGGGACATTCCGGACTTCCGAACTAGGAGCCCCTTCCCCGACGACGGACCGAAGGCATGCAAAATCGTTCACGAAAAGCTCAGCAATGAGGCCCCGTTTTGATCTGGGTCCCCGCCAGACCTCAAACCGTCCTTCGAGTATTGCCTGTAAGATCGATGGCCAGCTCCCTTTTAGTGAGGGGTCTAGCGCAAACCGGCACGACACTAGACTGAGTGCACCGCTTCCCATCCCCGGGCGAACCGCCTCAGCGAGCTTGGTCGTCAAACTTTCTTTGATCTTGAAATCAGTATTGCGTCCGAGCCCTGTGATCGCACTCGACAATTCAGGTGCCAAACCGGACTGATAGAGCCTCCAGACTTCGGGAACTGGCAGGCCTAGCGTTTCGGAAAAGCGCCTGACATCGCAGATATCCCGGAATGCAGTCATAGTTGGATCGCGGTGCCAGCTCTCCGCAAAATCGTCGACGCCTTTGTCGTCTCTTTCCTTTATTAACTTCAGCAACGCCGACCTTGGATGCTTCAATCTGCTTGCTTCGGTGGACGCCGCTGTTTCAGGTATTTTCAAATTGGCAAAGTCGCGATGTCTCAGAGCTTCAGCGCGCCGACTACAGTCAAACAGCGATTTAATCCGGGCTCTGATCGCAACGGACAGTGTCGGGTCGAACTGCAGCCGACGCAGCGGTTTGCTGTTGAACCAGCCAAGCTCTCTACCGTTCGATGACATGGCAATCTTTTCATCTACCAATTCCATGAAACCCTGCGGCCAATCAAGAATGGCTCGGCCCGCCCGTTCGAGATGGTGTGGGCCTAGCGAGGTTTCGTGTCTAGGAGTTTCAACACGCTGGCATGTTTGAGCGATGCGGACGGCAAATTGAAACAGATCGCCTTCACTCTCGTTAGACAGTTCTCCTCCGCACGAATGTGAGATCTTTCGATTTGCACTTTCAGGATCGAGGAGGAGCACCACGAAATCGAATGCTTTTTCGTCTTTGGGCTCGTAAATATGCTCCGGGACATCTCTCAAGTCCAAAGCACATTGATCGCAAATCCAGCCGTCGCAAGCGCAATCCCAGCCAAGCAATGCATCACACGACGGGCAGCGGTCGCGAAGGAACTCTCGGCTAACCGGATCCCAAGGCAGAGGTTTCAGCGACCAGATTGCTTTGAGCATTGAAGTGCGTGCGAGCACCTGGGGCGCGAGACGGCGGGTTCTCGATATGTGGCTGCGTCGAACACTGTGTCCAAAAAAACTGACAAAGTCTCGGCTTGCGTACGTGGGAGGCCTCTCTTCCAAACGCAGCGCGTGCTCTCCAATGCCAATACCGAGAACCCGGGCAAGCTTGTGAAGGTCGGCGCGACTATCGCAACCTGCCAACGCTGACAACTTATGCACCGAAGTACATTCCGCAAGACTAAGAACGACCCTAGATCGCGGGAAGCCATTCCACAAACAGGCCCTGAACGCAGCCTCCCTCAACCCCTCGCCACTATCGATCCTCACGGGCAGCGCTAGCTTCCTGATTTGGTTGGAAACAGCGCTCTTGACATCGGATGATCCGTAAAACTCAGACACGGCGGGCTGCTCTTTTCTACCGGCCTAGCCGGTCTCTCGTAAACGGGTTATAGTCAACGAACTTGCAAGGGATCGCGTAGAGGTCAGTTGCAGCTTCCAAATGGCGCACCTCGACACGGCTGGCGCCTTCTTCACGGGCAACGTAGGCCGCTCGTTCCACAAGCCGAGAAATACGGCCAGGCAAGCCTGTCGTCGCCGCTGCGAGGCATGCAAGAGTGTTCCGCTCAACAAAGTTACTTCTGTGCTCGAACAATCCATGCTGCTTGAGCAGTATCCCAAGTGCAGAGCAGTACTTGGCAAGAACCTCGGCCTCCGAGGGAACACTTAAACTTAGAGGCTTCAGTATCACGGGAAAATCTATATTGCATATCTGTGTATCACTCAGGATCCTAGCGTCCGCTTCCTCCGTACCGGCGATTACTATTGGACACCCGACAAGCTTGGGGAATCCCCTAAGGGTGTTATGCGTTCGTGTCGCATCCAGGTCACTGGCTTTACGGATTCTTAAATTGTTTGCCTCGTCGAAGACGAGCAACTCAGTCCTGAAACGCACCATGTAATTGTGGATCCTATCAAGCATTTCGTCTGGATTGCCATAAGATGGCAGCGGATCACCGAAAGCCTTTAGAATCTGCCGCAAAAAACTCTTTCGCGTTGATTCCCCATTCAAAGTAACAAAAACGACTGTCCTTTGAGGACGCGGCCCGTCAGGACGATCGGGATCACGATGGTCCGGGAATCGTGTTTCCATGTACCAATCTAGAATGGTAGTTTTTCCGGCATGAGACTTGGCAAACAAAGTGACACAGCCACCCTCGGTTGGCGTCATTCGATTGTCGTTCAGCGCATCTCTGCGCGCCTCTCGTAAGCGGTCAAACGCCCTATGCGCCTCTTCGACTTTCGGAATGGGAATTCTCATGTGACGAAATTCGGTTGTGATGTTTGATGGCTTGGACATTTCCCTGACCCCTCAGTGGCGGGTTGCTGTCAGTTCGGCTTCCAATTTGTCGAGGTAGGCCTCGCTATCCGCCGCAGACATCGCATACGAGGGATAGGATGCCGGACCTTCAAAATCCGAAGCCGGAGGTTCGGCGGCTGGCGTTCTCGGCCTCCGCAGCGGCGGCCCTTTCTTTTTCGGTGTAACGGGCGCACAGCGCCCTTCTTCGCCTGCGAACGCAATTGGGACGTCGACGTGAGAAACGCCGAGGTTCGTAACAGGGATTTCGACCTCGTACTGGCGGACGTCGGGCGCGATGACGACGGCCCTGCCGCCTTCCAGTAACCTCGCTGTTGTCTTTCCGGCCTTATGGCTTTGCTTTGGCAACAGCCGCTCCAAGCGTTCGAAAAACTCCCTGAAGTACTTTGCCCTCGTTTCGGGCGGATAGTGTAAGTCGAATATTTTCTCGTTGGCCTTTTTCGCCGCTGCCGCGAATTCGAACGAAACAGGAGTCTTCGCGAAGAGCGGATCGCTGTTTGGTAATTCGACCACAGTTTCACCGCCTGGGCCGATCACGCCTATTGAACTGCAGTCGTCAGGTTTCCACAGCACCGTAATTTCGAGTCTAAGGGGGTCCCCCGGATCCCCTTTCGCTTTATGGGAAAACATCGCGAGCAAACGAGTGACCGATCCTTCATCATGGTAACCATGCCCCTTGAAGTGAACGCCGTTCCTGGTGAGTTTGGCTGGCTTGCGCCGACGAAGGATGAGGTCAAGCTGCCGCATATCGCTGACCATGCCCCTGCCATACTTTCTTAGGCCATTCGCCCATCGGAGCCCGGGCGGCTCACCAGTTCCGCGATGAGGTCTCATATGGTGGTCAGTTATGAGCTTGTGTGTAGTGAACTCGTCGATCTCATCGAGGTCAAGCTGAGCATATTTCTGGAAGTCGGCGGGATTGATGCTATCGTCGTCAATGGAAAAGCCGCCCGGAAGCGTAGCCATCACGCGTTTGCAGGTACCAATTGCTCGTTCGACGATCGCCTTCCATTCGGGCGAGGCAAGTGGCGCGTATTCGATCCCGATATTCATCGAGAGTAGGCCAAGCTGAACGCTGTCGGTAACGTGGACGCGCAGGTTGTCGAGCACGACTGTCTCCGGCGAGCCATAACCATCAGTTGCATCGGGAAGATCGGGAAAGCGCTTTTTCCACTGCACTTTCGGGGTCATCACCATCTTCAGACACGCCATGAAGGTACGGATAGAAGGCGGGTCGAAAGTTAGTATGAGCGCGAGGGTCTTTCTGCTGAAAACATCTACTGCGTAGACGACTTCCACGCGCTTCGACGCGAGAATTTCCTGTCCTTCCTCACTCGCGGGCGGTACATCAGTGGTCGTGCTCATTGGCAACGCTCTGTTGATGAGATCGCCCGTCCGTCTTTTAACCGCCGACCAGATATTGCCAAGGGTCTGATCGATAATGACAATCTGCAATGGGCGAACCGCGTCCTGCGGAGTGATCGCGCCCTTCAAGCTTTTGTTGGCCTTTCGCGATCCATGGGCTTGCTCAAGGTTTTTCGGGGTCAACGCCTGTTTGAACCATATCCGAAACACCCTATTTGTCGGCGGCACCGGTCGCTTGCCCAGAATACCGACGCCCTCGTCACGCTCTTTGTAAAACTGGCCGTAGAACCACTTATATGCCTCAGCCTGATTGGGAAGCTCCCTTCGGAATACCTTCTCGATCGCCTCGCTTGCGAGAGCGTAAGTCCACTCGGGCCATATTCCTCGTTCCCTGACCGTAGATTCTTTTCGAAGGCAGTCGACCAGGCTAACGTGACCTACTCTATTGCGGACAAGGTTTCGAATAGTCGTCGCTGATGGCCTCCATTTACCAAGGCCGCGCTCAGCGGCTGCCGGGCGCCATGCCGAAATAAAGTTCGCTAGATCGTCTTCGGTCTTCGTATAGTCCTGATTGAGCCGTCGTTGGTCGATATATTTATTGCCGTAAAATTGTTTGGTCGCGGCATGTATTATGACCTCCTGTTGCTTCTGCCAGTCTTCCAACTCGCCCAAGGTGACCTGACGCCCCTCTGGCTTGAATAACTTCAGAAGATGCCGTGCAGACAGAGCGCTGAGCTTTTGCCCAGCTCTGGCGGTTCGCACGATATGGCCTTCCGCGTGCTCTAGCGCGAAGGCGGTTGTGTCCTTTGGTAAGACTTCGCCTTCAGGATACCGCTGCAGCGTGATCGTCTTCGCATCCAACGCGGTAACGACAAACTCGCCTGGTGCAGCGGCTCCCAGCAGAAGGAACCTGTCATCGATCGAAATATCAAACATCGCGTCCGAACTCTGTCTGCTGTCTTAACCAGACGAGGGCGTCCGGGATCAAACCTCGTCGGAGGTCGATCGATAAAAACTGCTTGAAGTGCAGCGCCTTCACGAGCCTCTCCCCGGCAGGCCGTCCACCTAGAGATTCACTCAGAGATCCAAATGGCAGGCATCGGTTTCGCCCGAATGCGAAGAGGCATTGGGACTTTTCGAGGTCGCCGACGCGGTCGTGAGCCCCGGCTTCGAGGTCGGTGACAACCTGCATAAACTCGGGGTCGATATGAATCCCCTCGCTCAGAACGAAGAATGGTTGAGCAACGTACTCGTAGATCGCCTTAACCATCTCCATTTTTGTTTGGTTTGCGGAGTCGTCCAGACTTTTGTCCTGCTTTGACTTCATCTCAAGAACTATCGGGACGGCCTTGTCTAAAGCAACCGCATGGATGAACGGATCTGCAACGATCTCGAACAACGGTCTACCGCCGGAGAGTTCTTCAAGAAAACTGGGGTGGACGTGAGCTTCGATGTCCGGCGTATAACGGAACTGACGTTTGATCCCGCGCACGCCGATGAAAAGACTGTAGGGCTGCGAGTTGATCGTCTTTACCCGAGAGCACCCCGCTAGCATCCTAAGGGCGGGCTGCTCAACCCCACGAGATTCCCACGGAATGCCAAAGTGCTTAGTCTTATTTAATGGCTTTAGACCGACGACATGTGTTCTGCGGCCGCTGGCGACCCATCGAACTGGAGAGCTATCTTTAGCCCTGCCGAAAACAAAATAATCGATTACGTATGGATCTCTCTCACCAGACATAAGTGACCTCAGCTTTTGATGTGAGTCAAAGGTTTGAATCGCCAGTGCCCACCTGAGCTGTTGTAGGGGGCGGATCAGCAAACGAAGTTTCACGAAACTCGAAGGCTACAAACCGGACATTTGGCCGAGCAGAGTACGCCCTGAAAAAAGTGCGGCACAGTTTGCTACCGCCACCCGCAAACACTCGGTCAAAGAGGACACAAGGGATCGGCGTCGCGAGTTGTCGCGCGGTAGCTCGTGAGCTATAGCTCTGTCAGCTGCGAAGACTTCATGATACTCATCTCGTAGTTCCTCATTCAAAAGTTCAAGTGTTCGAATGTGTTAACGCTGGCACGTCGCATGAGGTACAGCTTCCGGAACGGGGTGACATTACCACCACACGGAGATCGGTAGTACAGGGTACAGAAATAATGAACAGGAATTTGCCGACCCAAGAAACCGGACACCAGTCCGGCCATAGCTTTCAAGATGCCTATCGGCTCGTCGCTGGACAAGTTGACAAGCTCCGTAAGACAAGGCGGGCGATTGACGTCGAACTTGAAAAGGCGGAGGCGGCGCTCGATCTTCTTCGCCAACTTGCAAAATCGAAATTCGGTCACAAAGACAACTCTGAAAACAGCGACCAAAAGCGTTCTGGTAAGCGCTTCCACAAGGGAAGCATGACGTTTGAAGTCGTAACGCGCGCGAAGAAAATACTGCTGGAAGCGGGACGTCCGCTCAATCGATCCGAGTTGCTTGAGCGCTTTAATGCTGGAGGAGACTTTACAATAACAGCTCGCGATCCCGCCCGCTTCATCGGAAGAACTCTCTGGGAAAATCCAGATTTCGTTCATTTTCCCAAGGACGGGTACTGGATTGCCGGGGTTGAATTGCCGAATAATTTTTCGGAAACCACGCATAGTGAACCTCTCTATTAGAGATCTGTAGCCTCACTCGATACCCGTACCCATTTCAGGACCTTCTTGGGCTAATATGCGTAGGGGCAGGTTGCAGCCGCATGCATCCCGTGTTGGCGAGATAATCAGGGACTCAACCGAAGGAGGTACTGGATCTAGACTTCCGCCTCGCTGGACGTGCCCCGGCGCAGATAATCGGAAGACCGCGCCGGGTTACCACGTGTAACCGCTAAAACGGATTACGGTTTGGGCGGCTGGAAACCGCGCTTAATATGACACGTAGGACATCATCAACCTCTCGGAAATTGGGCAGTTCGACCTCCTGATCGTCGAAATCACCTGTGCTGAACTGGACCTCAGGCAATAACTTGGGATGATTCAACATCGCACGTCTCCCGATGCGTACGCCGTCGGCGTCGCGTTCGATTAACAGGTTCAACTGACGGCAATCGGGGCCGACAGCTAGCTGCTTTGGAAGGAACGGGAGCGAATCAATCGCGGCACCGAATTAAAAAGAGGCAAGCGGGAACAGGTCGCAATGCCCAAAGCCACCCTTTTGGCTCTATTTCCCAGAGGCACAGCCCTGATCAAAAGAAGCAAATTGGGAAAGACTCCGGGATATTGCGCCCTTACGCCACGCATCGGGGCCAATTCGCAATTTTCCGATTGATTCGCCCGAGCGCGCGGGCTAAGTTTTCGTCATTGGCTTGTTACCTTTCAGGTCATGCTGGGTCTTTTGAACATGGAACCAGCCTAGGGTTCAAAAACGGAGCGCACGCCAATGCGCTTCGTTTTTATTTTTGCCGATGCGCTCGATTGCATTGCTTCTCGCTTCGACGGAGCCGACCATGCTCTAAGTCTGAGCTTATGGGAAGACCTTGACTTTCGGCAGCAGATCTGAGCTGAAATCTGCCATTCCAAGCCCAATCCCCGTTGTTCCGTCGAGCGTCCGCCCCGGCCCTCCCAACCCGTGACCAAATGCAACGTGACAGATGCGCCACCCAGCTCTTTGTCCCAGTTCGCGAGCGTCAGTTGCAAGCCTCGATCGGTTTCAAAGGATTTCCTTTGCTACCTCAAAAAAATTGCAAGGAAATCCTTTAGAACCACGACGCGAAATAGACTCCGACGCTCGGGGCGCGAAGACACCCTTTACGAGGGTGATCCGCGCCGCGCCGAATTTACGCACGAGCAATAATGTCAACATTGAAAGCTAGGCGAGATAGAGCACGCACACGCTCTTCAGTACTCGGCTACACAACGGTCCTTCGGCCAGACAGAGCTTGGAACAGATCTTGCATGTCGGGCGGTCTTCAAGCGGAAATCCAAGACTTCATAAATGGGAGAAATGCACTGACCGATTCATGCAAAGGAATTCGGGTCTCATAGAATTCCTTTGCATCATGCCTTGCGAACTCGGTCTAGAGCTCGCTCACGAAGGCGCTTCAGGTTTTTTGGCGCTGGCCCTCGGTTTGCTCAGAATTCCTTTTTATGATGCCCCGTCAATCAGTCGAGGCCATCCCCACGATTTCGAATAAATTAGGTATTCCCACCGTGAGCTTCGGGCCAGTTTTCGGCGACGGTCGGGTTTGAATCGACTCTTGGAAGCCACATAGTGATTCGATCAACTTGTTTGCTATTTGCGCTTCCCCGAGGTCGATAATAGTCGAAAATGCGCAAATTTCAGACTGAAATCGGGCTATTTGGCCGCTTGCTGATTCGTCGGGATCCCACCGCTAAGATGGGAAGAGACAGCTTTCACACCAACGGACAACTCGACTAACGGCCGCCGCGCCCTCTTTGTTTTTGCGCCTTCGATATCAGTACGCGGGACCTCATTGTCAATCAGTGGAAGGCTGGCAAGACGATGCGGTTATATCCGTATCTTTCAATTTTTCTGAATTTAAGTGCCACATCATTTCATTTGTCTGAACATCAATGAAGCATCATACTAGCAATATCAAACCGAACGTGGACAGCCAAAGGAGCATGATCATGGCTGGCGAAGCACTTCACCAAGCTTCTCGTCTTTTCACTCTGTTGCGTGCGCGTGAAATCCAGCGCACAGCAGAACGGACGCTGGACGAGATTGCCACGCGCTTTCCCTCACATCTGATCGACGACGTCAACGCGCGCGGCCTTCCTCCGGACCCATATTCTCGGGACTGTCGAAGGTTTGGCCACAAATCTCGACTTCTAAGCCTTTGAGAAAAGACGTCCTTGGAAAGAATATTGATTCTAGCAGCGATATTTTTTCCAAAAGAGGCAACAAACTTTTCCGTCCATACTAGCAGCACTTGAGCGAAAACCCGGCAAGCGGCTTTCGTTCAAGAATACTAATGGCAACTATAAGATCTATTCGTTTGATTGATGAGTTCGCCGGACCCATATTTACGCTCGACAGATGTGACGTTTTGAGAGCTTGACACAGAAAGGAACCTGGACATGACGACGATCAGTTACAGACCTACCGGCCAGCGGAACCCGTTTCCGTCCAACAGTGGTTACGTGCCCTTCATTTCTCGCCTTGCCGATCGCTGGCAGCAGTGGCGTTCGCTTCGCGAACTCGAATCTCTGTCCGACGACATGCGCAAGGACCTGGGTTGGCCGGCCGCGGACGAAACCAAGAATCCGAAGGCCGCCCGATGACAGCCAAAGAGCATAAATGCTGAAGGCGACGCTCAACCCCAGCGGGCGTCGCCTTTTGAACATTCCATATCCAGGCGCGCATTTCGATCTAATCTTGAGAATTACCTCCATATATATTTAGCTGCTCGAGCATAGTGCTCGCCGCTCCTCCGCTACCCTCCTTTAGAGCTATATTTTTCATAGCCAGCGCAAATATCCCTTTGCGGCCGCGAATATCCATGCCAATGTCGCTTATAGACCATCGGCCCGACGTATTTGACGCAAGGAATACGGAATGGCCCTTGGAGCATGGATTTTCACAACATGAGCAAGACTCCGATCAAGACGCGTTCCCTGGTTTTCTTCCTCGTCCCGCACTTCACCATGCTGCCGTTTTCCGCTGCGATCGAGACGCTGCGGATTGCCAACCGCATGCTGGGCTACCCCGCCTATACCTGGCGGCTTGCCTCGACGGACGGTCAGAAAGTCTACTCCTCCAGCGGCATTGGCCTCGAGGTCAATTCTTCGCTCGCCGACGAGCGCCGCTACCTCGGCGGCGAGAACCGCCCGAACATGGTGCTGGTCTGTTCCGGCATCTACGTCGAAGAGTTCCACAACAAATCGGTCAATGCCTGGCTGCGTGAAACCTACAATCGCGGCGTGGCCGTCGGCAGCCTCTGTACGGGCGCCCATGTACTTGCCCAGGCGGGCCTCTTGAACGGCAAGCGCTGTGCCATCCACTGGGAAAACCTGCCGGGCTTCTCGGAAACCTTCCCGCAGGCGGAAGTCTACGCCGATCTCTATGAGGTCGACAGCAATCTCTATACCTGTGCCGGCGGCACCGCATCGCTCGACATGATGCTGAACCTGATCGGCCAGGATTTCGGGGAAAACCTCGTCAACCGTGTCTGCGAACAGCAACTTACCGACCGCGTCCGCAGCCCGCATGACCGCCAGCGCCTGCCGCTGCGCGCACGGCTGGGCGTGCAGAACGCCAAGGTCCTGTCGATCATCGAATTGATGGAAAGCAACCTCGCCGAACCGCTGTCGCTGCTGGAGATCGCGGATGATGCCGGCCTGTCGCGCCGCCAGATCGAACGGCTGTTCCGCCAGGAAATGGGCCGCTCTCCGGCTCGCTACTATCTCGAGATCCGGCTGGATCGTGCCCGGCACCTGCTCGTACAATCCTCAATGCCGGTCGTCGAAGTGGCTGTCGCCTGCGGCTTCGTTTCCGCCTCGCACTTCTCCAAATGCTACCGCGAGCTCTACAATCGTTCGCCGCAGCAGGAGCGTGCAGAGCGCAAGCTGACCATGTCGACCAACCGGGCCGGTGTCGTCGTCTGAGAGCGTCGGAAAACCGGGCGACGGATCGATGAGCGCGGCCTATTCGGCCGCGTCTTCCGTCATCCTGAAGTCGGAATAAACCTGGTTTCGGCCATTATGCTTGGCCATGTAAAGAAACTGGTCGGCAGCGTT
The DNA here is from genome assembly GCF_059803845.1 of Rhizobium sp. UFLA01-1127. NCBI lineage: Bacteria > Pseudomonadati > Pseudomonadota > Alphaproteobacteria > Hyphomicrobiales > Rhizobiaceae > Rhizobium > Rhizobium sp. UFLA01-1127. The sequence continues at coordinate 20,497 of NZ_JAUQTZ010000064.1, forward strand.
GAGATAGTTGTCGAAGGATTCATATCCGACGATCTCCGCCACGCCGATGGAAACGGTCACCGACAGTTCTTCATCGTCGGCGTGAACCTTGAGGCTGGCAAGGCTGAGGCGCACCTCATCGCAAAGCGCGGTCGCCGCGCGGGAATTCATTTCGGTGAAAAGAATGGCAAATTCCTCGCCGCCAAGCCGCGACAGCAGGTTCTCGCTGCCCTCGAACAGCGAATGAAGCCGTCCGGCAACGGCCTTCAGGACCTGATCGCCGATTTCATGGCCGTAGGTGTCGTTGAGGTTCTTGAAATGGTCAATGTCGAGAATGGCGACTGAGCTTGGCCGCTGCCGGCGCAGACATTCGTTCACAAGACGCGGACCATGGTCATAGAAGTAACGCCGGTTATAGAGACCCGTAAGGTAGTCGCTCGCCGCCGCCGCACGCAGTTGCTTCAATTGGGTGAGCGTCTCAACGTTCAGCGCGATGCGGCATTGCAGCTCCTCTGGAACGAAGGGGCGATAGATGAAGTCGCTTGCTCCCGCTTTCAGGAATGTCGCCGACAGCAAACGGTCGTTCGAAGACGAGATGCCGATGATCCGCATCCGGTCCGAACCATAGCGATGGCGGATGCGCCGGGTCAGCTCATGGCCGTTCATGTCGGGCATATTGTAATCGGTAACGACGACTTCGATATCGTCGAACGTCTCGAGCATTGCCAATGCTTCGACGCCGGTGCCGGCTTCGGCGACCTTGAACTGCTGAGCGTGCAGCAGATCCGTCAACATTTTTCGGGCCGACGGCAAATCGTCCACGACCAAAACGCGCGTAGACCGATTGGCGATGGCGCGTCTGACGGACGAGACGAGATTGTCGAGCGCAAACTCGCTATCCTTGAGCACGTAGTCGACGACACTGCGCTCCATGATGCGATGGCGCGTCGTCATGTCAAACGATGCAGTAAAGACGATGGTTGGAATATCGTTGGCGACAGCGACATCGAGCGCCTCACCATGGGCTGCATCCGGCAAATTGAGGTCGATTACCGCCATGGTGAAACCGCTGTTTGCCTCGGCCAACGCTTCGTTCAGTGTCTTCAGGGAGGAACAATGCGTGACGGCAAGCCCCAGCTCGGTCTCGAACCGATGCGATAACACAGCCGCAAACATGCGAGAATCCTCGACCAGAAGTATTTTCTGGCTGCCATTGCGGTGACCCGTGCCGCCGCTGAAGGATCCCTCATGCAGTACCATTTCCCTTCAATTCCTCCCGCGCCCTGAGGCGCACACGAATATTCAGTCAATCGCAGGTCTGCCAAACCGCCATACACGGTATCCTGAACAGGATTCGTGAAAAAATTGGAACCGCTGATTGCGGAGATTTGCATAAAAAATGATTTTCCCTCACATTTTTTGGGTTTGCCTTGCCTGGCTTTGCTGGACCTACATACCAGTACCAGCCGGTCGAGCCGCCCGGATCTGCAGCAGGGTGTCGAGGTTTTGATTCACGCGGCAGTAGAATTCCTCGTCGATAAATGGTCGCAGGATGAAGTCATTGCCTCCGGCCTTGAGGAAGCGTGCCGAGAGCAGCCGGTTGTTGGACGACGAAACTCCGATGATCCGCAATTCATGCGAACCGGTGGTGGAACGGATACGCCGCGTCAGTTCGAACCCGTCCATATCGGGCATGTTGTAATCCGTGACCATAAGACCGATGTCCGGGCTGGATTTCAGGATCTCGAGCGCCTTGATGCCGTTCTCGGCGACGCTGACTCTGAAATTGTAGCGCTTCAACCGGCTGGAGAGCAAAGCGCGCGCCGTCGCGCTGTCGTCGACAATGAGCACGTGATGACGATGGTTGGTAAGGAAACGGCAGATCGATTCCGCCAGCATGTCGACCGCGAACACATTGTCCTTGAGGATATAGTCGACGACGTTCTTGGCGATCAGTTCGTCGCGCATGCCTTCCAAAAAAGTACCGGTGAAGGCGATCGTGGGAATGCTGAGATCGAGCAGATAGGCCAAGGCCTCACCCTTTTCCGCTCCCGGCAGATTCATATTCGAAATGGCCAGCTTGATCGGTTCCGACGACTTCTCGTAGGCAAGCTGCAGCTCCTCGAAATCGCGGCAAGTCTCGACATCGATATCCAGAAGCTCCTTCAGCTTGGCTCTGATCATCGACGTAAAGAGATTGGAATCCTCGACGAGAAGAATGCGCGACCCGGCAAGCGACGCACCGGAATATTGCATTCCCGAAACACCCAGAAATGGCATACTGAAAACCTATTTTTAAAAATTTTCCCTCGATGGCTCCTTTTAGGACAAAGCTTTTGCGTATTTATTAAACCGACTGGTTTCTCATAGATGAAGAGACCCGCCTTTTTCGGCTTGCGCTGTTCCAGGCACGCTGCGTGACACCGGCCCTTGCGGCCGGTCGGCGCGACAAACCGAGAAGGTCTGAATTCGAACGCACCGGACATTTCTCTCACCCGCACATGGCAAAGCCTCACGGATATCCCGGCAGCGGGATCACTCTGCCGCGGTCCTGCCACGCCGGCGGCCGGCGTTCTTTGCTTCCGGCACATTTTCTTCGGCCGGCGGGCGGAAGCCTTCCGCCATGTCGTCCGCAGCCTCGGGACCATCGGCAGAGTCCGTCAATCCACCGGACATGCCATCGGCCTGACGACCCCTTTTGCCACCGCGAACGATATGCAGTTCCTGATGCGGATAGGGAATGGAAATCCCCTCCTCCTTGAACCGCTTCAGGATTTCGATGCGCAGATTGTTGCGGATCTCCATGCCGTCGGAAAGATCCGATAGATAGAACCGCATCTCGAAATCGAGCGACGACGGACCGAAACGCAGGAACTCGACGTGCGGCTCCGGGTTTCTGAGAACCTTCGGGATCGCTCGCACCAGTTCCAGCAAAATGTCCATGACCTTGCGCGGATCGGCATCGAAGCTGACGGATACGGGGATTTCCGAGCGGGCGAGCCTGTTGCGATGCGTCCAGTTGCCGACCGATGCGTTGATGAGCTCGGAATTCGGCACGATGATCGACTGCTTGCGGAAGGTCTCGATCTCGGTGGCACGCACCGAGATGCGCTTGACGATACCCTCCGACGTGCCCGAGACGATCCAGTCACCGACCTTGAACGGTCGCTCGACCAGCAGGATCAGACCGGATACGAAGTTCGACACGATGTTCTGCAAACCGAAGCCGATACCGACCGAAAGCGCGCTGGCGACCAGCGCCAGGCTGGACAAATCGATGCCGGCAGCGGAAATGGCAAAGATCGCCGCCAGTGCTATGCCGAGATAGCCAATGCCGGTCCTCACCGAGTTGCGGACGCCCAGATCCACTTGTCCGCGCGCCATGACATTGCTGTCGAGCCAGCGCTGGAACCAGCGCGTGACCAGATACCCGCCGGCAAACAGCAGAATGCCGACGAAGATGCCGAGCAACGAGATCGACATGTTGCCGATCTTGATTTCGGTAAACAGCCGGTAGGCGAAAACTTCCAGATCCTGAACATGGAAACCCCAGGACATCAGGATCAAGGGAATGCCCGTCAGCAGTGCGACGGCGTAGGTTGCAAGCCCGGCAATGAGGCCGCCCTGATCGAGCGCCACTTCGCGAAGCTTCAGGCGGTTTTCCAGAAAGCGGCCGATAATCGTTTCGGCAAAGACGCCCTGCTTGGACACTGCCTTGCCGAGCTGAAAGCCGAGATACATGGTTGCGATGACGGCACTCGTCACGATCATCTGCGTTGCCATGAAGCGGGCAAGCCCGACATAGCCGATGAACGAGGTGAAGATCACCAATATGCCGAGGACGCGAAGGATGATGGCCATGCCGTGCGGCCAGTGGCGACCAGGCGCATCGGGATCGCCGTTCCTTGCCAGCATCGGCGAGCCGAAGGAGGCCGCGATCAGAATAAGGCCGATCAGCAGTGCCGCCAGAAAGCTCTTCGCCACCGTGACGACCACAGGCGATCCCATGGATTCGCTGATGCGGTCGAAGACGTAGTCCAACCCATTGACCACAGCCATGGCCTGCAGGCACCAGGACAAGGAATGAGCACCCTTGTTCGACAGTTTGACGAGGCGCCAATGCGGCCGGAACGGCGCGAACACGGCATTGCTCAAGCGACCGACGAAATAGACAAGGCCGATGAAGCCGAAGACCGCCGCCAATATCGGCGCGATATCCGGTCGCAGCACATTGAAATTCGAGAGGAAGAAGAAGGAGGTAACGAGAAACGCCGCCAGCGACAGCGTGCGGATCAACGTCGACCAAAAAGCGACGGAGAGCCGGCTGATATAGGGCGGGTTCTCGATCGCCTCATCCTGCACGTAGTAACGGCGGAACAGCCGGTAACCACCGGAAAGAAAGAGCAGCGCCGCACCGATCGACAGGCAGACGGCGGCCAGCAGCGAGGCAAGTTTGGCCTTCAGCACGAATCCGATCCAGCTCGTCACGGCGCCGCTGAATTTGACGCCCTCGTCGACGAGAGCGGCGGCCGCATCACCGAAAGTCGTGGCGGAAATATCCGTCCGCTTCAATAACGTCTCGGTAAACAGCTTTCGGCGCATCTCCATGAACTGCATGGAGAGGCGGTTGGTCTCCGCGGTCAGGTTGTCGGCATCGAGGATCACGGCGCTGATCTGCGAGCGCTCGGCGTTGAGCCGGTCGCGCTCCTGCTTGACGATCGAAGCTTCGGGCGGCTGGCCCTCCTTGGGGGCGGCGCCGAGCTGGGTCAGGCGCGCATCGATTTCGGTAGTGCGGGGTTTCAGGCGTGGTGAAATTGCCGCAACGGCGCGGTTGAGATCATCGACCTTTCCGGACAGCGCCACCAGCGTCTCGTCATCCAGAACCGGCTGCTTTGCGCTGTCATGAAGCGACGCATAGTCCTTTCTTGCCTTGGCAAGATCGGCGACCGCGGCGTCCAATAGCCCGTTGGCAAGCGGCGCCGGCTGTTGATCCGCCTGCTGCGGCAATTGAGCCGGTGGCTGGCTCTGCGCAAAAGCACGCCCGCCGGCCGGCGGAACTGCGGCTGTAAGGACGCCCAACCCCAGCAGCAAAAGGGGCAGCAGAAGAAGACGGAATTTCAGCAGGCGCAAGCAAAGCTCCTCGTCGCACAAAAGTCGCGGACAGCGGATGACCGAAATCGCCGCAAAAATGGAGAACCGAGTCGTCCTGCAGTGTGATCGCGAATTTCATAGTCTTTATGCCTACGCCTTGTAAGACAAAGAAAGGCGACACAAAGGCATTCCACACCATTATCCGGCCGTGGGCCGCGTCCGAAACCGTGTATCGCCCGCTCTCATCTTGAAGACAATATGCAGGACCGATTTTGCCCGTCCGGAAATAGGCCAGGAAAAATCTTGGCAATGGGCAGATCTACGCCTGTTCGCCCCGCAGGATCGGAATGGTGGCCAACCTCCAAGCCGCCGGGAAGCGGCGGAGTTCTCACACTGCCTTGCACTGCGGATGGAAACGCTCAGCGACGCACTCGGCCGCCGCATAGGCCTGCGTCACGATCTCAGGCACCAGATCGATATCGGGGAGGCTTCCAAGCCCCAGGGGACCGATGGCGAAGAGCCCCTCCGCCGTGCGGCCATTGACCTCGAGCCCCCCAGTCGCCTCGACGGCAAGGCCAAGGCCGAGCTCGTCGGGGACGGCAAGCCCGGTATCGATGAGGCTGCGCAGCAACGGCGCATTCAGATCAGGCGCCTGACATCGACAGTCGACGACATCGTCGGCATAGAGCTGCTCGGTGTCATGCCGGCCGGCCGGCTTCAAAACCAGCCCGGTCGGCGTTCGGCGGATAAAGTGACCGCGCCGCAACAGAGTGTTACCCTCGGCAAGCTCCTGCTCGAGGCGAACATGCAGCGCTTCGGGCAGCCGGTTGCGGTGACTGTCGTAGAGTGCTCGCAGATGGCGGTTGAACTGCTGCTTCTGGCCGGCCGGCAGTGATCGCCACAGTGAGCGCGCATGCTTGCGCAAACCGTTCATGACGGACTGCCAGCTCTGACCGTTCGCCTCCGCCTCACTGCAAGCCTTGCGGACGAACCGAACGATCTCGCTAAGCTTGCCGGGCATCTCGTCAGCGGGAAAGACAGGATCGGCATTGTTGCGGGTATGGCTCTGCGGCAGGAAACCGCGCCGCGAAACCATGGTGATCTGTCCCGTATAGCCGTTTTCACGCATTTGCAGCAGCCGATCGACAACGCGCAGCCCGCTTCCGAGAAGGATCGTGTGCGGTCGCGATACGAGACGCCGCGCACGAACGGCCGTCGGCACGGTCACGAGATCGCTGGCCTGCGATTCCTGATCGGCAATGCCATAGCCCGTGGCCAGCACCACCATGTCGAACGGCGCATTGGCGGCGCCATCGCTTTCCACCACGAAGCGCCCGCCGCGGACGCGTCGAAGTCCGAAGACCGTCTCGCTGCTGACTTGCACCGCAACATCACGCCGGGACGAGAAGGCTTCCGAAAAACGCTGATAGACGTAGTCGCTGAAAATGCTCTTCGGAACGAAGATCTGCAGAAAGCCCGGTATGGCCGCCGGAACAGCACTGCGGAAGGCGGCATTGCCGCAAAGCCATTGATTGAAATCGTCGGGATCGCCGGCGGAAACGGAAAGATCGCGAACGCGGCTGTTGAGGATCTCGCTGCTATGCCCCGAGGCCAGCGCCTGACCGCCACTGACACTGGAATTTGGGTCGAAAAGTTGAAGATGGAAGGGAAAACGAACCGTCTTCATCAAGGCGATCGCCATCATCATTCCGGAAAAGCCGCGTCCGATCACGGCGATGCGCGGCATCGCATAGGGTTGTGCCGCCGCATTCGTCCTGGCGGAAAGGAATCCCTGAACCGTCATATCAACTCCTGGGGCCAGAGGTGGTCGATCATGCCCTTCTGGGGCTTGCTCACTTTACGGGCCTGGAAACACAAACTTCGATCTCTGGGACTCGGCAACCTTGGAACCGCGGCAGACAGAACGCATAAAAGCCGCTTCAGTTCTCAACACTTGGCGCGCCCCTTCAATCCGGAATTGTTTCCATATGAAAAAACGCAACAGGCAGGTCCAACTCTGATCCAACACCAGATGCCTGCAATCGGCCGCCGTATGATGACTTCTTCAAAACTCGTCAGGCAGCGAGATTATTGCCATTGTCTACTTATTTAGTCGTATATGAAAGCGCGAAAACGCGCCGCTAGCAAGTGCTTTCTTGCCGGGAAGGAATAAGATCGACGACGCCGTTGCGTAGAACATGCCGATGGACCGGGCGCCGCTTCGCATCCTGCGCTGGCTTCGATTGACGAAAAGACAAAACGAATCCTCCCGCTGCAATAAGCTTATCAAGCCGCTTTCGACGGCGATGGCCGGCAGAAGAGAATCGTAAAACTCCCTGCCCCGATACGCCTTGCATCAAGCTGCACGCTTACAATTTCCGCCGCCGATGCTTATTATGCTGAAGGCGCGGCACCAATACGCCAGGAAAATCCATTATACACCAGATCTATAGAATTAAGATCTCACCGATTTGCCGCGCTTGAATAACTGACCTGACGCTGGCCGAGGAGTGGTGGATGGGAACTGTTTCGCAGTTGCACGAACGCGTGAGGCAGCCCGCGCATCGCATTCAAAGCGAAGAGGAAGCGCTGGATATCGGTCGCTCGCTCGCAGCCGGTTTCGCTCAGCAGGCAAGCGACCGCGATATCAATCGCATCCTGCCTTACGACGAGGTCGAAGCCCTGTCTCGATCGGGCCTGCTCGGCATTTCCGTTCCGTCGGAACACGGCGGCATCGATATTTCGAACTGCGTTCTCGCCGAAGTCATTGCCGTTCTGGCAGAGGCGGACCCTTCGATCGCACAAATACTGCAGACTCATTTTCATGTGCTGGAAGCGGTGAGGATCGGCGGTGGTGAAGACCAGCGGGCGTCGCTTTTCGATCGGGCCATCATAGGCGACCGCTTCGGCGCCATCTTTTCCGAATCCGATGCGAACCCGGATCCGGATGCCCTGCACCTAAGATCGGATGGGCTTGGCTTTCGCCTCAATGGCCGCAGCTCGCCTTCCGCCAGCATTCTCTTTTCAGACTGGATTGCTCTATTCGCTCCGGACGAACGCAAGAGGCTCGTGGCAGCCGTCGTGCCGAGGGACGTTGACGGCATCCAGATCATCGATGACTGGGACGGCTTTGGTCAACGAACCTCCGGAAATGGCACTGCAATCCTTCATGATGTCTATCTGAACGCCGATGCGGTGCTTCTGCACGGAGAGAAGCTTGCCCGGCCCACGGTGATCGATTGCGTGAGCCAGCTCACCCATGCCGGCATCAATCTCGGCATTGCACGCTCCGCGCTGGCGGCGACTATGGAGTTCGTACGGACCCAGCCTGGCTTATCCGCCAGCAGCAACTCCAAAAAGGCAACTGACGACCCGCTGACCGTGACGAGGATCGGAGAAATCGCCGTTCGCATCGAAGCGGCAACGGCGATCATCGAACGGGCCGGCAGCAAGATCGACGCCGCGCAGATCAATCTCACCGAGGATCATGTCGTCGATGCCACGCTCTCGGTCGCGGCGGCCCAGACAATCACGGCCGATATCGCCATGGAAGCGGCCAATACGCTGTTTGATCTTGCCGGTACGACATCGGCACGGATCGGCCTCAATCTCGATCGCCACTGGCGCAATGCCCGCATCCACACGCTGCATGACCCCGCGCGCCGGAAGTACAATTTGGTCGGCAACTATCATCTCAATGGCTTGAAGCCATCAAAGACCTCGCTGCCCTGACCTTGGCGGATGCTGAAACGATCAGCCGATATTCGATGCGCGATAGTCTTCCCGTTCCGGGACGTCGATATCGCCGCCGCCGGCAACGAATTGCTCCAGCGACATGTTATCGAGAATTTCGGCAATCGCGTCACGCACCTCCGTCATGGAGCGCCGCACCTGACAGCGCTCCGGATCGGAACAGTCGTCGCAGGCTTCATAGGCCGTGCGGCTTGCACAGCGGATCGGCGCCAGCGGGCCATCCAGAGTGCGAATGACGTGGCCGATACGGATCTCCGATGCCGGACGCGAGAGCGAATAACCGCCGCCTGGCCCCTTCTTCGAGCGCAGGACGCCGGCATTTCGCAATTCGAGCAGGATCGTATCGAGAAACTTTTTCGGAATATTGTTGCGCAGCGCGATATCGTTGATGAACGCGGTTTCGCCCGGACCGAGGCGAGCGAGATCCACCAGCGCCTTCAACCCATATTTTCCTTTTTTCGTAAGCATGGCCGTCCGCTCTACTGCAAGTCGATTGTTGAAGACGCGGCATCACTCAAAAGAGACTCAACCGGCCGGTCCCGTCAGCATGGAGCGCCGAAGTAACCCCGCCACACCATACGAACAAGATAGTAACTCACAAATTGTATAGTTTATATGAGTAAATTTAGGCAATTGTATCGTCTAAGCAACGAATTTGCGGTTTTTCTTGGATTCAGGCGGCGCTACTATCCCAATAGGCCTTCCTTTGCTCGGGCTTGTAGTCGTTGATCGCGCCAGCAACCTGTTCGGCGACGAGCACGGCATGCTCGACCACTTCAGGCAATCCCATGAGTTCGCCGAAAGTTCCGCGTGCTAGCGGTCCGGAAATAAACAGAGACGGCACCGCCGTTCCATCAGTTGCGAGTGCATGCGATTGCATGTCGCAGGCGAATCCGAGCCGCGCAGGGTCCAGCGCCAGAAATCCGGCGTTCGACAGCTCATCGATCCAGCCTTGCGACTGAAGAATGCCACGGTGCCCCGGACCGGTGGTAACGACGACCGCATCGAACTGCTTGTCGATGCGCCGTTCGGAACGGCTGAGCCGCAACGTACAATCGATGACGCCATCGGTGACGTCCACGGCCGCGACCGAGGCCGCCAGCACCTCGAGCCGGCCGCTTGCAAGCGCCCGCTCACCGACCGCCTCCACCTGCGGCGCCACGCGAAAACGATGCACATCCCAAAACGGCCTCAAATGCCTGACAAGTCGGCGGCGTTCTTCGACCGGCAGCGCCTGCCACAGATGCCGGCCCTGCGCCCTCACCTGATCGATGACCGCATGCCAGCTGCGCCCCTCGGCCTCCGCTTCGCGGATGGCGGTCCGCACACGACGCAGAAGATCGAGTGCGGTCTTTGACGGCTGGCTGACGAAATCGCCGAACAGTTCCTGCTTTACTGCCGCGTGCCCGCGCGAACGCAGGCCACGTCTGGATATGGCCGTGATCGGTCCCTCGTGTCCCCTCAGTGCGAGGGAGGCGATGACGTCGGCCGAGGTCAAGCCGTTGCCGACGACCAGCACACGGTCCCCGGCGCGGATGGCGGCAAGCGCATCCGGCCGTGTCGGATCGGCAACGAAGCGTGGGTGATCGGCAAGCGCTTCCTGCAACTCTCGCGGCGGCAAGGGGGAAGGATGGCTCGCGGCGACGACGAGAATATCCGCTTCCACGCTCTGTCCCGCAGCGCCAGTGACTTTCCAACGGTGACCCGTCCTTTGAACACGCTCCACGTTTTGACCGAGGTGGACAAGACGCCCATCCTCGACGTAAGGGCGGATCATGCTGTTGATGTAGTTACCAAAAACGGAGCGCCGCGGAAAAAGGCCGCCATTGGCGGCAACAGCCGCTTCATCATCAGCAAGCGCATTTTTCTCCTGCAGCCACCGTTGAAAATGCTCGATGTCATCGGGCAGCAGGCTCATCTTGGCGGCCGGCACATTGATGCGGTGAGCGGGGTCCTGCGTGTCATAGGCAAGCCCTGCCCCGAGGCGCTTCCGAGGCTCGAATATAAAGAGCTGGCCGGCCTTCAACGTCTGTCGCTGCAGCAGATGGAAAGCAACCGCCGTTCCGGAAACGCCGCCGCCGACGATGGCGATGACGGGGGCGATGACGGGCAAATCACGCGCTTGATGGTCAGAGCCGATAGACAATAGCCAACTCCCTCCGGACTGATCGCCGCATGAATTTCCCGCGCGCCGACCGATCGCAATTACCACTCAAGATGATGATATACTCTATAAAATTTATTGACAACACGATTGCAGCGGGTGTCCCCTCGTCATGCAACTTTCAGAAGTCAATCCCGTGCTGATATGCCTTTTTAAACAAACAGTTATTTGTGCCTCGCACAATGCTGTTTTTGCACCGCAGGATGTAAAAAACTTGGCACACGCCTTTTGAAGGAACATACTAACGGTTGTTCTGGTACGTATTCTCTGGGAGGAGAAACATCATGGAACTGCTTCGTATCCTCACCCCTTTCGACTATACGTTGATGCTGATCCTCGCAGCCATCCTTGTGTTCAGCCTGATGGAAGGCGGGCATAAAAAGCATTGAGCGTACGCCGGTTGAAGGCGATGGCAATGCCGCCGAGCAGACATGCTTGGTGAGGTGCGATGCGAAACGGCACCGCATCCCATCTATATCAAACATGGCACAGCACCGGCCTCCACCCGGATAGTCAAAGTAAGCAGAGTATTGCACCTGGAAAATACAACAGCGGATATTTCATCATAGGATTGCATGAAACGACACTGTCGCCACTCCGGCCGGCAACAATATTTCGCAAGCCTCGCGCAAACAATATTCAAGATACTCCTTTGCATTCACGAGAAATACGAAAGCAGAGGGATATGCTTATGCGCTACGATTGGGATGGTATCAAAACGCGCCGGATAAGACGGCTGAAATATGGGCTGTCTTTCCTATTCTTCACAATGTCCGTAACCGCGCCGACCATGTTCCTGCTGCATCTCCGCTGAACAGGTCCGGCGTTCCCTCTCACGCAACAATCTCAGCCTGACTGATGAACAGCCCGCACGGTATGGCCATTGGTGGAGTACCCAGACCATTCCTGAAGGCCGAAATGTGGTGCAGGGTGCAAAGGAAAATCCATCGGCCAGCAGTCCATCCTGATTGCGACAGCTCTTGGGCTTATTTGCCGGCCTTCTATTTGGCAGACTTTCGGACTGATAACCGCGCAGTTTCTTTTCAGGCGCAGAACTGGCCAGCCGCCTCCGCGTTCTCTTGATGGTCGGCACGCTCCATGTGCCGGACATGGCCGGACAGACCTTAGGATAGCCGGCTGTCGGAAAGCGACAGCTGACCAAAGGCGATCGGCGTCGCCGGACACGGAACAACGTGGAGCAAGAAGCTAAGACGGCTTCCGAATCGTTGTCGTTAATCAGCGAAAATTTCAGCTAAGTGCTTGAAAAGATGGTGGGTGATGTAGGGCTCGAACCTACGACCCGCTGATTAAGAGTCAGCTGCTCTACCAACTGAGCTAATCACCCGTACCGCTTGCTGGCGGCGTGACCGGGCATATAAATAGGATCGGTTTGATTGTCCAGCGGCCAGACGAATTTTCTTTGATTATTTGTCAAAAAAATTTCAGAGTCCGCGGAAAATCCAATAAAATCAAAGCTCAAGAATTCCGGAGGCAATACGCACCGCCTGGCCTCCAATGCGCGCGTTGGCGATCTGCCCGCTGTCGACATCGAGATGAAGATGAATCAGCGATGGCCGTCCCATCTCTATGCCCTGTTCGATGATGAAAGGATGATGTCCATCCGGCAGGGCATCGAACTGATT
>NZ_JAUQTZ010000065.1:0-32602 GCF_059803845.1 Rhizobium sp. UFLA01-1127
CAATGGGTGGCCGACGAGCCATCGGCAGCTTTGCCGTCGATGCAGCGATAATACCAGTCGTCGAATTTTTGTACGCGCGCCTGCGGAGCCGGCTGCTGCGTGCTGCCTGCGGCTTCGGCTGCTTTCTGCTGGGCATCCGTATTGGCCGGTGCCGCCGCCGGCTGCTCCTGCGCCATACCGGGCGATGCATAAAGCGCCGACGAGACGAGGGCCACGCATGTAAGGGTCTTGACGGAAAATGCTTTATTCAAAGTCGAAAACGGCATGCAAACCTTCCCAAAGGCAACAATCTTCCGTTTGGGAAGGAGAGGTCCTTGCCCATCGGTCAACCATCAAATTTTTGAAACGACACACGATATTCTCTGAGGCCGATCATGGCCTGTGGGCTGGATAGCAGAATTCCAAATTATGCATCATAAAGTAGTGGGAATGCTGCCGTTACTTGCGCTCGTTTTTGGGGTAGCGTGTCGATTATGCAACAAACGCGCTTGCTTGCTTGAGACCTAAAGCCTCAGGATGAAAAACGGCGAATGCTCAGTAGGAAATGTGCCCATCGACGACGGAAGGCGCGCGCGAGGAAAGTTGCTGTTTCAACACCTGCCTCGCATCGTCGCTGATAAGCGACATGGGACCTGCGACTGCGACTTTCGCCGCAGAGCCCGCCAGGTCCGCGGTTCGCACCGCCGCCAGGCCAACTTGATCCGCAAGCGAGACTTGCCCCGTATCCAGCGACTGCCCTGCCAGCCGCCGTCCGAGCAGCTGGACCATGTCGCGATTGTCCGCAAATGTATTGTGGCCCAGCGCATCGTCCGGCTTGACGGAACTCGTGTCGATCACGGTGATCCCGAGTTTGGCCAAATCTGCGGCATAGGGGGTCGAATCGAAGCCGCCGACACGATTGACGCCACCGGAGAGCCATCGCGAAACCTGCAGCGCCTTATCCTTGGTCGAGGAAAAGATCGTGACGTGCGGACGCTGCGGCCCCATCTCGATCATCTGCCGGCGGAATACGTCGATGTCGATGTCAGGCGATGCCAAAATGACATTCTTCACTTTCGGCGGAATTGTCTTGTTGCGCATGGCAACGCCGCGCGACGCCTCGGCGGTCAGCCAGGACCCCATGAATGGGCGAGGATCGTAACCTCCCCGACATCGGGGCTCTTGGCAGCCTGCAGGATCATGTCCTCCAGCGCCCGACGTGAGAAATTCGTGCTCTCCTTGTCGTAGAGGTAATCGAAGACATTGCCGCGTGAGGGCCAGGTGAAAAGGATCGGCGCGGCGTCCGTTCCTGAATCGTGCATGATCTGCGCAAAGCGAAAGACTGCGTCGGAATAGGTATTGTTGAAGCCGTGCACGAAGATGACGACCTGTCGCTTGGCGTTGCGGTTCTTGCCGAACCATTCGAAAATGTCGCGCTCGGATGACACTCTCCCGGCCTTCAGGACGGCGAATTCCTTTTCGGGATTGGCCGGCACATGCGACGGCCATTGCACTTCGCCGATCTTGCGGTTTCGATCCGCAGGAATGGAAACGACGATATCGTTGAAGGAAATCGCCGTTCCGCGCTCGCCTGAGTAAAGTTCGCCCGGTTTGTCCGTCGGGCGACGGGTGGTCGCCACCATCATGTCCACGGTATTCGTGCCTGGCCCTGCCGCTGCGACCGGCTGGAGAACATTCTCCAGCCGCCCTGCGCAACCTGCCAATACCGACAGGGTCATGAGCACGGCAAAGCCCCTTCGTCCAACCTGTGACATCGGACCGCCCTCGTCAGTGCTGCAGGGGGGCGCGTGGAATGCGGAACCAGGCAACATACAAGGCGGGGAGGAAAAGCAGCGTCAGGAGCGTGCCGACGACGATGCCGCCCATCATCGCATAGGCCATCGGTCCCCAGAATATCTCCCTGGAGATCGGAATGAGCGCAAGCGTTGCCGCGGCGGCCGTCAGCATGATGGGCCGCATTCGATGCTCCGTCGCTTCGATGACGGCTTGCCAGGCCGGCACGCCCTCGCTTCGAAGGTGCTCGATCTGCACGACGAGGATCACCGAGTTGCGGATCAAGATGCCTATGAGGGCAAGCACGCCAAGGATTGCGACGAACCCCATGGGCGCGTTGCTGAAGAGAAGTGCGGTCACCACGCCGATAAGCGCTGTGGGAGCGACGGCGAACACCAGAAAGAGCCTGCTGAAACTTTGCAGCTGTATCATCAGGATCGTTGCCATGATGAACAGCATCAGCGGCGCGACCGCCACGATCGGCCCCTGCGCTTTCGCGCTTTCCTCGACCGAACCGCCATCGACGATATGGTAGCCACTTGGAAGGCTCTTGCGGAATTCATCGACCTTCGGCTGCAGTTCGGTGACGATCGTCGCGGGCTGCGTCGATCCCACGACGGCAGCCTTGATGGTGATGGTCGGTATGCGCGTCCGCCGCCAGATCGTCGGCTGTTCCAGCTCATAGCGGAAATTGGCAACCGCCGAGAGGGGTACGGACTTGCCGTTGGAACCAGCCAGCTGGAGGTTCTGCAGCGTCTCAATCGAACCGCGCTCGGCCGTCTGTGCCCTGCCGATCACATTGATCAGATAGATACCGTCGCGAATATTGGTCGCCGCCGTTCCTTCGACAATGCCGTTGAGAGCCGTTGCGATATCCTGCGACGATACTCCCAATTGCCGCGCCTTGTCCTGAAGAACGTCAAGCTTGACGACGCGAGACGGTTCGTTCCAGTCGAAGGTCATGTTGGACAGTAAGGGATGCTGGCCGACGATACCGGCAAATTGCTGGGCGATATCCCGGACCTTCTGGATGTCAGGCCCGCTGATGCGGTACTGCACCGGCTTGCCGACCGGAGGGCCGATGTCGAGCAGCTTCACGAACGCATCCGTTCCGGGGAAGGTCTTGGTCAGATAATCCTGCAGTTCGGCTTTGACCTTGTCGCGAACGTCGAGCCCCTTGGTGACGATCACCGTCTGACCGAAGGAGACGTCGGGTGTCTGGACATCGAAGGACAGGATGAAGCGGGGAGCGCCCTGTCCGACATAGCTAGTCCAATGATCGATGTCCTTATTGTTCGCCAGCATCTCGCGTTCGAACCTGGCCATCTGCTTGTTCGTCTCCGAAATCGAGCTGTTCTGCGGCAGGTTCCAGTCGACGATCAGTTCGGGTCGGTCGGAGGAAGGGAAGAACTGCTGCTGCACCAGGCTCATTCCGCCGATGGAGAGGGCAAACGTGGCCACGGTCGCGCCAATGGTTATCCAGCGCCAACGCAGGGCGAGGTTCAGTAGCCATGCAAAGGCGCGCGCAAAGCGGCCTTTCTGATCATGATGCGATTTCATGCTCTTCGGAAGGATCGTCACGCCGAGCAGCGGCGTAAACAACACCGCGACGATCCATGACACCAGGAGCGAAACGGCGATGACCACGAAGAGAGTAAACGTGAATTCGCCGGCAGCACTGGTGTTGAGACCGACGGGGATAAAGCCCGCGACCGTCACAAGCGTACCCGTCAACATCGGAAAGGCGGTCGAGGTATAGACGTAGGTCGCCGCCTTTCTCAGATCGTCGCCTACTTCCAGTCGGGCAACCATCATTTCGACGGCGATCATGGCGTCGTCAACGAGAAGGCCAAGGGCGATGATCAGCGCTCCAAGCGAAATACGCTGCATGGAAATGCCGGTATAGGCCATGACGAGAAAGGTGATTGCCAGCACGAGCGGAATGGAGATGGCAACCACGAGGCCAGCCCGGACGCCGAGGCTGATGAAGCTGATCGCAAGCACGATGACGATCGCCTCGAACAGCGCGCGCGTGAAGCCCGATACCGCATCGTCGACGACGGCAGGCTGATCGGAAACGCGCTGGACATCGACGCCGATAGGAAGATCGGCGGTGACCTGCTCGATTTCCTTGTCGAGCGCCTTGCCGAATTCAAGCAGATTCGCCCCGGTCTTCATGCCGATCGCAAGCCCGATGGCGGGCTGGCCATTATATCTGAACAGGGACGAGGGAGGATCGACATAGCCGCGTTTGATCGTCGCGACGTCTGTCAACGGAAAGAAGCGGTCGTTGACACGAAGATTGATCGATCTGAGGCTTTCCTCGGATGTGAACTGACCGCTCACCCGCAAGGCGATGCGCTCGGGACCGGCATCGACGAAACCGGACTGCGTGACGGCATTCTGCGCCTGAAGCGTGTCGATGACGGATTGCTGGTTGAGCCCGAGAGCTGCAATCTTTCGGGTGGAGAACTCGAGATAGATGGCCTCGTCCTGGGCGCCGATGATATCCACCTTGCCGACATTGGGAACCGTCAGCACTTTCGCACGCGCATCCTCGACCAGATCGCGAAGCTGGCGCTGCGTCAGCCCATCGCTGGTAAAGGCATAGATATTGCCATAGACGTCGCCGAAGCTGTCGTTGAAAAACGGTCCGACCACACCGCTTGGAAAATCGCCCTTGATGTCGCCGATCATGTTGCGGACCCGCATCCAGATGGCGTTGACATCCTTGGCCTTGGTCGTCGGCAGAAGCTCCACGAAAATCGTCGTCTGGCCCGCAACCGTCTCGCTCTTGGTATAATCGAGTGAATCCAGTTCCTCGAGCTTCTTTTCGATGCGGTCGGTGACCTGCTTGGTCACCTCCTCGGCCGATGCGCCAGGCCACTGCGCCTGAATGATCATGGTCTTGATGGTGAAGGCCGGATCTTCTTCGCGGCCCAGCCCGATATAGGAAAACGCGCCGGCCAGAATGAAAACGATCATGAAGTACCAGACGAGCGAACGATGCTCGAGCGCCCAGTCGGACAGGTTGAATTTTTTCACGGGGGGATCTTTCCTTAATCTACCCTGACGGCCTGGCCGTCGGCAAGCTTGTGAACGCCGGCAATGACGATACGTTCGCCGGGGTTGATGCCTTCGGCGATCCTCACGGAACCGCCCTCGACGAGATCCCCGTCGATCTTGACCGCGCGAATGGAGATCTTGCGGGCCGCGGTATCGACCACCCAGACGTTCGGCTTTCCATCCTTCATCAGGACGGATGACGACGGCAGCAGGATCATCGGGTCCGCAACGACGGTCGCAGTCGCGGTGACGACCGAGCCGAGGCGAAACGCAGCCGGCGGATCGATGAGCGTGATTTTCGTGCGGCGTGTGCGCGTCGTAGCCTCTGCCTCCGGCGCGATCTCTCGGACGACACCGCCCGCACGGATGCTCGGATCCAGCTGGAGGGCGACCTCGAAGGGCGATCCCACCTTGAGACCGTCGAAACTTGCCACCGGTATGTCGATGATGGCGTCACGCTGGTCCGGGCGGGCGACGGTGACAATGCTTTGGCCGGCGGAAACGACCTGACCCACTTCTGCGGAAGTCGCCGTCACGACACCGTCGAATTCCGCGCGAAGCTGCGCGTAGCCCAGCTGCTCTTCGGCCTTGTCCAAATTGGCCTGGGCCTTGGCAACCGAAGCACTCGCGCTCCTGCGCCCAAGTTCCGCCTCTTCGTAGGCCGCCTCGCTTCCCGATTTGCTCTCGAGCAAGGACCGCTGGCGCTCTTCGGTGGATGTCGCGTTGACCAGCTGCGCCTGCGCGTTCGAAAGCTCTGATTGCGAACTCTTGACCGCAAGCTCCAGTGAAAGCGGATCGATCGCGGCAACGACATCGCCCTTCTTGACGAGGTCGCCGACGCTGACCTTGCGCGCTATGACTCGCCCCAGAACCCTAAATGCGAGCTGTGTCTCGATCTTCGCCTCGATCGTCCCCGGCAGTGTCAGCGCGGAGGCCGCAGTGGACTGGGCGACAACGGAAAGTACGGGGCGCGGCGGCTCGTAGTGAGCTTCTTCCTGCTTCTGGCAAGAGGTCAGCAGCAATGATCCAAGGACCGCAAGGCCGACCGTGATACGGATGTTCATTTTACAGCTCCCTTGTCGTAGGTGACGACTTGGCCCGGTCGCAGGAATTTCGCACCGTCGACGACGACGATCTCACCCGGAGATACGCCCGCCCGCACTGCAAAGCGGCCCGTCTCATAGCCAGAGACATCGATTTGGTGCAGCGATACGCTCGACGACGCGGGATCGATGATCCAGACGGCCGGCTTCCCGCTTTTTGAAGTCATGGCCGACCAGGGCAATTCGATCGCATCTCGTGCTACGGACCGAAAAAGGCCGACCACGGGAGCGCCGAGCTGCATGTCCGGCGCCCCTTCGAGCCCGACCTTGACCCTGATCGTCCCGGTCGACGGGTCGATCGTGGGCGAGATTTCGCGCACCGGCGCCTCTATTTTGCGGGACGGCGACGAAAGCAGGCTGACGGCAACTTGGCTTTCAAGGTTGCGCCCCAGATAAAGCGACTCGAAGACGTTGAAGACAGCATCTCGAGGACCGTCATGCGCAAGCGTAAAGACCAGTTGCGCCGCTTGCGCGACCTGCCCTACTTCGGCGTTTCGGGCGGTGATGACGCCATCGGCATCGGCGCGCAGTTCGGTATAAGAGAGCGCGTCCTGTGCGGTGTCGAGTTGAGCTTGTGCCGATTTCACGCTTCCCTGGGCGGTCAGCAGAGCTTCCTGGGCCTGATCAAGTGCCGCGCGGGTCGTCACCTGTGTCCTGAAGAGGTTTTGCTGCCGGTCGAAGGCGAGCTGGGCCTGTGTCTGCTGAGCGAGCGCCGATTGCAGGTTGGCGGTGGCAACCTCCAGATCGGCTTTCTGTTCTTCGGCGTCCATACGGGCAAGCACCTGCCCCCGCTTCACCAATGAGCCGACATCGGCGAGACGTTCGACAATGCGCCCGCTGACCCGGAAGGAGAGGTCGCTTTCGACGCGTGCGCTGATCTCGCCAGTGATGGCGTTGTTTTCGACGAGCGGCGTGACCTTGGCCACGGCGGTCTCCACGTTCTTCGGCTTTGCTTCACTCTCGGCCTGCTTTTCGCATGAGGACAGCGCGATGGCACTCGCACCCAGCCATGCGATGACAAGGATAGTTTTCATGATTTGACCTCTTGCATCCGTTGGCGGGAGGAATATTATTGACTGACTCGTTAGTCAATAGAAATTATCTTGACGCCGATGCGTCAATTGCGCTGAAGGTGGAATCATGACCGATCTGAAAAAGCTGACGCGTGCGGAGCAAAAGGCTCGCCGCCCCGTGCAGATTCTGGATGCGGCGTTCGAAGAGTTCGTCGAGCGCGGCTACGTCGCAACGCGGGTCGAGGATATTGCCGCCAGAATCGGAGTAACCAAGGGTACGATCTATGTTTACTTCGAGACCAAGGAGCAGCTTTTCGAAGCGATGATCCGACACATTTCGGGGCCGCTCGAAAATCTGCTGGCAAGCGCGAATGAGCTGAAGGGAACCGCCACGGAGCGGCTTCAGGGAAATATCGAGCTGATCTACGATCTCATAGTCAACGATCGCAAATTGCGGGAACTGATGAGGTTCGTCATCGCCGAAGGTTCGCGCTTCCCTCAGGTCGTCGATAGGCATCACGACGTATTTATCGATCCTCTCGAGCGACAGATGCAGTCCCTTATCGAGGAAGGCATGAGAAATGGCGAGTTCCGGCGGGCGCCGGCTGCGTTTTCCGACGCAATCGTGGCGCCGGCCATAGCCTTTCTGTTCTTCAAGCTTCTTTTCGACGAGCGGCGGAGCCTGGATAAAGCCACCTATCTGGAAGCGCATATCGATCTCGTCCTCAACGGATTGCTGACCTGATCCGCCGGTTGTTTGGCTGGCTCCCGTCGGCATGCTGATGCTGCAGATCGAAAAGATCCGCATCCGGATGTCGAGCAGATTCCGTGGAAGGGATATCATCGCGCAGTGTTTCGGCGCGTCGCCTGAACTCTCCATGAAGTGGCCCTCATGCTTTCGACCGCCATCAGACTAAAGTCTGGCCCATGATCAGACCTCGGTCTGAAGATGCCTTCTTTGGTCCTAATGCCATGGATTGCCTCGGCCTTTGCACCAGTTGTTTCCGGCGATGGAAGCGGCGGAATGCCCGATCGCCATCGCAATGCATGCGGAGAAGGTCGATGAATATGAACGGCGTCCTTGAAAGCGGCACCCCGGCTACTGCCGCAGTTTCCGATGGCAGCAATGTCACGCTGTCGGCTGCGAGATAACCGGCCATGCAGCAGACGAAGCGAATCCTGGTTACCGGCGGCGCGGGCTTTCTCGGCTCATTCCTGTGCGAACGGCTTTTGCTGGAAGGACACGAGGTCATCTGCGCTGACAATTTCTTTACAGGACGGAAAAGCAATATCTTCCACCTGCTTGACAACAAGTCCTTCGAAATCGTTCGCCACGACATCACCTTTCCCCTCTATGTGGAGGTCGACGAGATCTATAATCTCGCCTGTCCGGCGAGCCCGGTTCACTATCAGTTCGATCCGGTGCAGACGACCAAGACCAGCGTTCATGGCGCTATCAACATGCTCGGCCTCGCCAAGCGGGTCGGTGCCAAGGTCCTTCAGGCCTCGACATCAGAAGTCTATGGCGATCCCGAAATTCATCCCCAGCAGGAGGATTATTGGGGCCGGGTGAATCCGATAGGACTGCGCTCCTGTTACGACGAAGGCAAGCGCTGCGCCGAGACCCTGTTCTTCGATTACTGGCGTCAGCACCGGCTGCGCATCAAGGTGGCGCGCATTTTCAACACCTATGGTCCGCGAATGCGCCCCGATGACGGCCGCGTCGTTTCCAACTTCATCGTACAGGCGCTGCAGAACAAGCCGATAACGGTTTACGGCAGCGGCCAGCAGACACGATCGTTCTGCTATGTCGACGACCTCATCGATGGTCTGGTGCGGCTGATGGGGACAAAGGATGAGGTGACCGGCCCGATCAATCTCGGCAATCCGGCGGAGTTCACGATGCTGGAGCTTGCCAACCTCGCGATAGAGCTGACCGGAAGCAGCTCGACGATAAAATACCTGCCCCTGCCCGCCGATGACCCTCGGCAGCGGCAGCCGGATATCGAGGTTGCATCGCGCGAACTCGGCTGGAAGCCGAAGGTTCAACTGAGGGCCGGGCTTGGCGAAACGATCGCATATTTCGAGGATCTGCTGTCGACCGTCCCGCACGCGATCGCTGCCGAATGAGAACGGTCCTTGTCACCGGCGGAGC
Organism: Rhizobium sp. UFLA01-1127; assembly: GCF_059803845.1. NCBI lineage: Bacteria > Pseudomonadati > Pseudomonadota > Alphaproteobacteria > Hyphomicrobiales > Rhizobiaceae > Rhizobium > Rhizobium sp. UFLA01-1127. The sequence continues at coordinate 9,111 of NZ_JAUQTZ010000065.1, forward strand.
CGGCTATATCGGATCGCATTGCTGCAAGGCCTTCGCCGAGGCCGGGTGGTCGGTCGTCACCTATGACAATCTGTCCCGTGGTTGGCGCGATGCGGTCAAATGGGGACCGCTGGTCGAGGGCGACATTGCCGACGCCGGGACGGTTGCGGCGGCGCTGCGCCAGTACCGCCCGGATGTGGTCGCCCATTTCGCGGCCTACGCCTATGTCGGCGAATCCGTCGAGTTTCCAGAGCTCTATTATCGGAACAATAGTTTCGGGACGCTGGTTCTCATCGAGGAAATGCTGAAAGCAGGCGTCAATAGGCTGATTTTTTCAAGCACTTGCGCATCCTACGGCATTCCGACCCGTACCCCGATCGACGAGACCCATCCGCAATGGCCGATCAATCCCTATGGGTGGTCGAAATTCATGATCGAGCGGATGGTGGAGGATTTCTCGCGTGCCCGCGGTCTCAATGCGGTGATGCTGCGGTATTTCAATGCGGCCGGCTGCGACCCCGATGGCGAGATCGGCGAGCGGCACGAGCCGGAGACTCATGTCGTTCCGCTCGCTATAGAGGCGGCGATCAGGTCTGGCCGAACCTTCACCATCAATGGCACCGACTTCGACACGCGCGACGGCACCGCCGTCCGCGACTACATCCATGTCAGCGATCTCGCCGAGGCGCATGTTCTTGGCGGCGAAAAACTGTTGCGGGACGAGGGGGTACATGTCTACAACCTCGGCACCGGCAACGGAACGACCGTTAGGGAATTGGCCGATGCCGTCGGCCGCATTTCCGGACAAAGCCTTGCCGTTGCCTTTGGTTCCCGCAGACCCGGCGATCCACCCGCCCTCGTCGCCGCGGCCGATAAGGCCAGGCGTGAGCTTGGATGGGTGCCTCGCCGTTCCAGCATCGACCGGATCATCGAGACGGCACTTGCCTGGCATAGCAGCCGGATGTGATCCTTAGCTGCTTGCCGTTGTCAGAAACTCGTCGAGAGCGGCGCCGACCGCTTCGATCGAGAAATTTTCCGCCACCCGCCGTCGGGCAGCCGCGCCCAGCTGTGCCCGAAGAGTTTCGTCGCCTCTCAATCTTGCCAGGGCCTGCACAATGTCTTCGGGCTGTTCCCGTCTCACCATCAGGCCGCCCGAGGCCTCGCCGTCGACGAGAATATCAGGCAGACCCTGCGCATCCGAAGCGATGACGGGGAGGCCGCAGGCCATGGCTTCCAATGGCGCAACCGGCATGCCTTCGATGCGCGACGCTGTGACATGGACGTCGGCCGCCGACAGCCAGCGCCGGATCAGGGGCCGCTCCGTCATGTAGCCGGTTAACCATTGCACATTCGCCAGGCCGCTTTCACGAAGCAGCCTTGCGAAAGCGTCATTGTCCTGGCCCGAGCCGATGATTACCAGCTGGGTGGAAGGACCGCCCGAGAAGCGCGTCCAGGCTTTCAGAAGGACATCAAGCCCCTTGCGGCGGATATCGATGCGGCCGTGATTGAGAGCGATGAAGCAATCCTGCGGCAGGCCGAGATTTGCTCGCGCTTCGCTGCGATCCATCGCCTGCCATTCACGGCTATCCAGCGGATTGGGAATATTCGCCACATTGGGAGCAATGCGCGGATAAGCCTTAGCGAGACGGCTGCGCTCTGCGGCGGAGGCAACGATCAGACCGTGGCAAGCGCGCAGCGAGAGCTGTCTTGCGGCGGCCTCGATCCAGGACAGTGTGCGATCTCCGCCCTGAAAGGTGGCAAAGAGGGGCAGGTTTAGGCTGCACGCCAGCCATGCCAGCGCATCGAAACGCGTATATTCGTACTCCTGAGCAAGAAGCAGATCGCATCCGGAGCGAGAAAGTATCTCGCGGAAGGCGGGAAGCGGCGTTCGAGACCAGCGCCGCAGGCTATAGGCGGCGGGGGAATGACCCTGCCGGGATCGTCTTGCCGGTGCGACCCAGATCGGTGTGCCTGTGCCCGAATGTTCGTAGCACTCAATCCTGCTCACCCGCTCGGATGCACAGACGATGATCGGCTTGTGACCAACCGAGACCAGCGCCGCCGCATAGCCGAACAGCCAGCCTCCCGTCATCTGCTCGACGAAATCCTGAAGTTCGAGCCCGATCGGCTCGAGAAATTCTTCGATCACGTCTCCCCATGGGAAAAGGGCGATCACCTTTGGTATCCGATGCTCCCTCATTTGCGCCAGGCAAAGGCGGTCTCGGTGCCGCGCGTGGACGGTCGGTGCATCAGGTAGCCGAGGAAGGTCACGGGTGCCGCCAGCGCGTAAAGCACCTTGCGGCGCCGGCGGCCAAAGCGGGAAAATGAAACATCATGGAAAAAAGCTGTGGCGGCGTTGATGAATGTCGCGCGCTTTTCCGGTTGCCTGTCGAAAAGGGCTGCAAGTTCCGGATCCCGGTATCCTCGCCTGACATGGCCCCACGCGCGCATCAATTCGCTTTCATGCGGACAGTGGCGTTTCATGACGCTGAAATATGGGTAATGCCAGTTGATCTCGGGAGTGGAAATCAGGACATATCCGCCCGGCCTTACTACCCGCAGCGCCTCCTGTGCGGCGCGGCGGTCTTCCTCGATATGCTCAAGCACGTCGAACATCGTGACGATATCGAAACTGTCGTCGTCCATCGGCAGCGAACAGGCGTCGCCGCAAATGAAGGTCGAGTTCGCCCAGGAGGGCTGGTGGTCGGCCAATTCGGGGTCGATATCGAGCGTGACGATTTCGGCTTGCGGATAGAGAATGCTGGCAAGACCGCTGCGACCGCCGCCGATTTCCAGCACCCGTCCGGTGCCGCCGGTTTCCGCCGGTGCCACGCGATGGATGGCGCGCATCTTTTCGCGGTAGAACAAACCGTCCGTCAGCCCGTTCGGATAAGGATTCCCGGATAGAAACCGGCGAAGTGGTGCCTTCTTGATCATCACGCTGTTTCCTTGTCGGCAGTCACGGTTACACCACCCATCGGGGTACGCCGCATTCTCCAGCCGAAGCGCAGGAGAAACTGCAGGCCGGCGAGCCATCCCTGTACTTCGGCCGCCAAAATCCCGAGCCTGCCCGGCGGCCCTTCGAAAAGCGCCTTGACGAAGGTCTTGGCGAAATAGACCGGCAGCTGCCTGCCGATGCGCACGATGTTTCCGCGATCGCCGAAATTGTCGTACTGCGCCACCAGAGCTGCGACGTGGCCCTTCATGTAGGCTCTGATCTGCCGCTTGAGACCCGCCCAGTCGCTGCGGTGGTGATGGAAGACGACGGCGCGGGGCTCGTAGACGCACGCGCCACCGGCCGCCAGCAGCCGGTACCAAAGCTCTGAATCTTCGGAGCATCCCGCCGCACCCGCGCCGAGGCGTTCGTCGAAAAGGCCGACCCGCTCGAATACCGATCGCCGAAAAGCCATGTTGGCACCCGCACCGATCTTCCAGACATGCGCTCCGCTGGGCCGCGTCTCCTCGAAGAAGCGTCTGTCGAAGCTAAGCGGCACGAAGGTCGAGCCGAAACCGCCCATCGTGAACTGAAAGAAGCATTGTGCCGCCGTATCGAGACGCGCCGGCAACACCAGACCCGTAAACGCCTCCACATCCCGCTCGGCAAAGACGCCTGCGATTTCTGCGGTCCAGCCAGGATGGGCTTCGACGTCGTCGTCTGTGAAGGCGACGATCTCAAACCGGCTTGTTTGAACGCCGGTGTTTCGGGCTCGGCTTAGGCCGGAACGAGGTTCGTGGGCATAGCGAAAATCGGGGAATTGCCCGCAGATGTCCCTCGCATTCCCATCCTGAGAATTGTCGACGACGACGATCTCGCCCGGAGGGCTGCGCTGCGCTGCAAGGCTGGCCAGGCATTTGCTCAGAGCCGGACCGCGATCGCGGGTGCAGATGACCACGGACATGTCCTGCGCCGAGGCGCAGGATGGCTTTGCGATCGCGTCGAGCGTCTCTACCGGATTTTGTGCATCAAGCGCCGCCTCAAGCGAGAGCGCGGGCTTTGGCCATCCTTCATAGGTGGCACGCAACGGTGCGCCGAGCCCGATGCTGCGTGCTTGAAGTTGCGCAGCCGCATATTCGGCGGCAAGCTGGCGCAATTGAGAGGCCCCGTAAGGTAGCTCGTCCTTGAGGGATGCCCGTGCTCCCAGCGGCAGGTCTTTCCACCAGAAGACCGACAATGCGGGCTCGCGATCGCTACTGATATCGGCGGCCGCCAGATCGACATGCCTCACCTCAAGACGTTCTGCCCTCATGAATTGCGCTCCTGGATCGACCGGATACGGGCGCGTGAGCGATCATATTCGCCGGCAAGGCCATAGATTCCGCCCCACAGCTCCGCGATACCGAAGCGCAGCTCATGGCCACGCAACCGGCGAGCAGCGCGGGCAAGCGCCTTCAACTGGTCGAAGAACCACCAACGGACCATGGCGCGATGGCGTGCCCGCATTTCATCATCGGTGCGATAGCTTTTGACGAGAAATGCCATCATGCCGAGGCCCCAGGTCCAGTATTGCCGCCTGAGCTGCGGCATGGTTTCGCGATGCTCGTGATATACGGCATATTCCGGCTCATAGATCATCGGGCGTCCAGAGCGCAGAACGCGGTAGAATATATCGAGATCGCCGCCTCCGGGCAGTGGCGCTCCCGTATCGAGCGCTTCATCGAAGCCGCCAAGCTCGATCAGCAATTTACGGTCGAAGGCCATGTTGCAGCCAGCTCCGAGGATGCCGGCACCGACGGGATGGAGCGGGTTGTCAAAGCGCGCCTTGTGAAACTCCCTGCGCGCAAAGCCGCGGCCAAACCCTCCGCGCCGTTCGAAAAAGACCTGCGCTTGCGTGTCGAGACGAAACGGCAGCACGAGACCGGTGAAGCCGCCGACGCCGGGGCTGTCGCGGCACGCCTTGGCAAGGCCTGCAAGCCAATTGCGATCCACCACGACATCATCGTCCAGATAGGCGACAATATCGCCCCAGGCCGCATGAAGGGCGGCATTTCGGGCGAAATCCAGCCCCGCCTTCGGTTCGAAAACGTAGCGTATATCGCGGAAGCTCTCGACGGCTTCGCGCGTGGCCGTATCCACCGAGGCATTATCGACTACGATGATCTCGGTGAACTGGAAGGGAGATTCACCGCGAAGCTGATCGAGCGAGCGCAGCAAACGACAAAGGCGCTGCGCGCGATCCTTGGTGCAGATTGCGATGCTGAGGCTCGGCAGCAGCGCATCCTGCGCCGGTGACCGCGCCGTCAGCTCCTCCTCCAGCTTTGCAACGAGGATGCGCTGGGCAAACCTCTCGCCGGCAAGAGCTTTCAGATTTCCGACCGTCAGTGTCGATCCCGCGGGCCGCTCGATCATTTCGAATGCGAGCAGTCTGCCTTGCCACCGCGCCACCAGGCCGATACCGGTCTGTTCGGCCGAGAGTTCGATCGGCGCCAGAGGCTGCGACAACTCGATCTCAATAAGCTTGTAACTCATCACCCAACTCCCGCCTGCTGCGGCCGTGCTGAAATTCGTGGAGCCTGGAAAAATGTCCCTGCCGTTCGAAGAGCTCGTCCGGCGAGCCGGCCTCGACCACGCGACCCTTCGTCATGACGATGATCTGATCGGCCGCCAGAACGGTCGAGAGCCGGTGAGCGATCACGACGACGGTGCGGTTGTGCGAGTACTCGTCGAGCGCAAGCTGAAACGCCTGTTCGGTTTCGGCGTCGAGCGCGTTCGTCGCCTCATCCAGAAGCAGAATATCGGGATTTCGAAGGATCGTTCGGGCGAGCGCTACGCGCTGCCTTTGCCCGCCCGACAGGCGCATTCCCTGGTCGCCGATCCGTGTCTCGTAGCCATCCGGGAGTAGCCGGATGAAATCGTCCGCCTTGGCGATTTCGGCAGCCTTGCGGATGTCGGCTGGTCCGGCCTTCAGATCGCCATAGGCGATGTTCGCTGAAATTGCGTCATTGAAGAGATGGACCTCCTGCGACATCAGCGACAGGCGCTTGCGCCAACTGCGAAGATCGAATTCCGGTAGAGGCGTTCCGTCGGCGACGATCGTACCGGATGTCGGATCCATGAAGCGAAAGAGCAGAGCCATAACCGTGGATTTTCCCGCCCCCGACTCGCCGACGATCGCTGTGGTCTTGCCGGCGGGAATGCTGAAGGAGACATCCTCCAGTGCGAGCGGCTGTCCGGGCGCATAGCGGAAAGAGACATTGCGGAATTCGACGGCTTGTCCGAAGGCGGGGGCCTGCACGCGCCCGTCTGAGAGAAAGGGCCTCGCCGTCGCGCGGAGGAAGTCATCGACATCGTCTATGCTGCCGGCGAGCCCGTCGAGCGCGATCTTCGACTGCAGCAGTTCCCGCGTCGGGCCTTGAAGACGATACAGCAGCGAGAGAAACGCGGCCAGCACCGCAATGCCCAGGCCCACCGACTCAGCGACCAGGACGAGCGCGCCGATCAGGATCGTAATCGAGATTTCCGAGACAGGCCCCGGTGTCGCCCACAGCATATCGAGCTTCAGAAGGCGTCGCCGCACATTGTCGGAAATCTTGCGGAAGCGATTGCGCTCATAGTCCTCCTGAGTAAAAGCGCGGATCAATTGCAGCGCGTTGATGCTCTCCCACATCCTCAAGCCGAACTGCTTGTTTTCCTCGACGACGGCCTTGCCGGTCTCGTCCGCACGCCGCGTGGCCAGACGAATGGCCATGGCCCCGATAAGCAGGAACGTCATCGAGAAAAAGGTCAGCCGGACGGAAATCAAGAGCATCAGCAGCATGAAGACGACGAAGGTGCAGAAACAGATCATCAAACGGTAGGCGAGGCTTAAGGCCTGACTGACCTTCCAGGTGTTGTTGGCGATCGTCGTAATGATATCCGAGCGCTTGTTGTCCACCCGGTAGTCGGTGCACGAGCTGATCGTCTGGTCGAATACCCTTGCCCTCAGCCGATGTGCGACGAGACCGTCGATATACCGGGTCACCCAGGTATTGATGAGATGGACGGCATTCTTGAGGAGGATGCTGACGCACAGCACGCCCACCAGGAATGCCGTCAAATGGCTTTGCGGAACGGCCGCCAGAAGGCGGTCGAAAACTCGCTGCCATTCTCCCTGCTGCGCCGTTGCGGCGCCGAGGCTTTGAATGAGGGGAATGAAGAGAAAGAGACCTGCACCCTCGAGAACCGCGGCGGCAAGGCCGAGCCCGACGATGGTTGGTCCTGCCCAGGCAGGCGCCTCCGCCAGCCGGAAGAGCCGTTGCAGCCGCGTGAGGAGGGAATTGCCCGACCTCATTGGGTCGTCTCCATATAGAGCGGCCGCAACTCGGCGTTTCTTTGCAAGCCCCTCAGCCGAGCCTTGAGCCAGTCGGGAACCAGTCTGGCGCGGCAATATACGTCGAGCATGTTCGGCAGGTTCGAAATTGCCAGGCGCGGCTCCAATGCCAGAAATCGCTTCAACAGCTCCCAGCCGTCGAAAAATCGTCCGCTGACAAACGCCCTTACGACAAGCCAGTGGATCATGTCGACCAGATGAGCGTCGAGGTCGCTGCCATACTGAGGATATTTTTCGCGGTATTCGGCAAGGACGATTTCGCACGAAGCGAGCATCCGCTTGACGTCGCTCGACATGTTCGTGTTCGTCATGCGATAGCCGACCAGGTGTTGCTGTATGACGCGAAACTCGTAGCTCTCCGCAATTCTGAGGCAGATCAGAAGATCCTCGCAGCCCTGGGCATTGCGTGCCCTGAGCGACGGGTCGAATTGCCCGGCCCTTTCGAAGGCGGAACGGCGCATGAGCATCGAGCTGCCGTTACCGACGAAATTGTTTCTGCACATGCGCTGAAGCACATGTCCCTCGGCGCTCGGCCGGTTATGGAGGGAAAAAACACGGCTGTGCTCGTCGATGAGGGCGTACCAGCAATAGGCCAATCCAACCGATGGGCCGCCCGCTTCCAGAGCTTGCCATTGAAGGGCGATCTTTGACGGAGCCCATAAATCGTCGGCATCGATAAATGCGAGAAACTCGGCATCGGTCGCAGCCGCGCCATTGTTACGAGCTGCGGCGACACCGCTATTGGCCTGTCGAACGATGCGGATTCGCGGGTCCCGCATTGCGCATTCGTCCACGATCGACAATGACCGATCCGACGAACCATCATCGACAATGACGATGTCAAGCGCTTGATGTGTCTGGCGGCAGATGCTGGCCAAGGTCGCGCCAATTGTTCGTTCGGCGTTGAACATCGGTACGACTACCGCGACCGTAGCGCTTCGCTCAGCTCCCACAGTCATTGCCACCATTGGCGATGAGGCCGACGAACCCGATGTTCCCGTCACCGTCGGAAGCATCGGCAGGTGAAGGGACGGGGGTGCCGCTTTCGGGGACGCCGTTCATGCTCATCGACCTTCTCCGCATGCATTGCGATAGCGGTCGGATGTCGCGCCGCTTCCATCGCAGGAAACAACTGGCGCAAAGGTCAGGGCAATCCATGGCAATAGGACTAAAGAATGTGCCGTCGGACTAAGGTCCTCTCATGAATTGGACTTTAGTCTGGCAAAGGCGGCTTCGTTGCCAGGATCAGCGGAACGCGTCGCCGGCTGGGATGATTTTCAGCGCGACTTTCGATAAGCGATTTCAAATGATCTCATGTAGAGCGTGCAGTGATTTTGCGCGTGATCCGAACCACCGCTGCCGCCTACGTGCACCTCAAAGGAAGCTCGCCTCGAACAGCTCGCGCGTATAGGCGTCATGCGTCGTGCCTGCCTGCAAATCCGCCTTGCTCAACTCGTCGACGAAGGTGCCGCCCTTCATGATCAGCACCCGATCGCACATATGGGCGATAACGGCCAGATCATGGCTGACGAGGACATAGGTCAGGGAGCGCTCGTCGCGCTGATCTGCCAGGAGGTTGAGGATTTCGGCCTGGATCGACACGTCGAGCGCCGAGGTCGGCTCGTCGAGCAGCAGGATCGGCGGCGAGAGGATCAAGGCCCGGGCGATCGCGACGCGCTGGCGCTGTCCGCCGGAAAGCTCATGCGGGTAGCGGTTGGCGAAGGCCGGCGGCAGGCCGACCTGGCGCAATGCCTTTTCGACCTTTGCCCAGCCATCGTCATGTCCCATGGCACGCAGCGGTTCGGCGAGCGCCGTGCCGATGCGGTGGCGCGGATGCAGCGAGCCGTAGGGATCCTGAAACACCATCTGGGCATGCCGCAGCTCATCTCGCGTGCGGGTCTTGCCGACGACCTTGCCGGCGAGTCCTATATCGCCGGACCACCCTTTTTCCATGCCGGCCAAGCAGCGCAGCACGGTCGACTTGCCGCATCCAGACTCGCCGACAATGCCGAGCGTTTCTCCCCTGCCGACATCGAAGCTTACCCCTCTGACGACATGGTTCTTTGTCTTGCCGGAGGTAAAGACGACATCGAGATCGCGTACGCTAATCATCGGCTGGTCTCCAGATCGAGCTTTGCCCGGTCGAGCACGGCCAGGCGGCGCACCGGCCTGCGCGGGTCCGGCAAGGCGGACATCAGCCCGCGCGTATAAGGATGCTGCGCATCTTCCAGGCGCGTCAGGGTCTCGACGATGCGGCCGGAATACATGACGATGATGCGCTCGCAGAAGGCCGCGACCATGCGGATATCGTGGCTGATGAGCAGCAGCCCGGAATCGTTCTCGCGCACCAGCTCGTCGAGCAGAGTGAGCACATCCTTGCGCACGCTGACATCGAGGGCGGATGTCGGCTCGTCGGCGATGACGAGCTTCGGCTTTGCCAGGAGCATCATAGCGATCATGACGCGCTGCCCCATCCCCCCCGAGATCTGATGGGGGTAGAGCGCCATCACCCGGTCCGGATCGCTGATACGGACGCGCTCGAGCATGGCGCGCGCAGCATCGCGCGCTTTGCCGCCATGCAAACTCAAATGCAGCCGCGCGGCCTCGGCGATCTGCTTACCGACGGTCAGCACCGGATTAAGGGAATAGCGCGGGTCCTGCATGATCAAAGCAATATCCTTGCCGCGCAGGGCGCCCATCTGGCGCTCCGACCTGTCGAGCAAGGAGACGCCGTCGAGCGCCATGCCTTTGGCCGTGATGCTTGCGCTTGGCGGCAGCAGGCGCATGACCGCACGCCCCGTCGTCGATTTTCCGGAGCCGGATTCGCCGACGACCCCGACGCGCTCGCGTCCGACATCGAAACTGACATCGGAGACCGCCGCAAGCGAATTGCGACCGAACCGGACGTTCAGGCCCTGCACGGAAAGGATGGGCTCACGATCTGGCATGGCGGGGATCCAGAATGTCGCGCAGCGTGTCGCCGACGATGTTGAAGGCCAGACTTGCCAGAAGGATCGCAATGCCGGGCATGACGGCGACCCACCAGAAATCGAGCATGTATTTGCGTCCGTTGGAAATCATCGCGCCCCATTCCGGCGCCGGCGGCTGGGCGCCAAGCCCGAGGAAGCCGAGGGACGCCGCTGTCAGGATGATGCCGGCCATGTTGAGCGTCAGGCGCACGATGACCGAGGGGATGCACATCGGCGCGATGTAGAAGAACAGGATCCGCAGCCTCGAGGCTCCATAAAGCCCGGCGGCGGCGACATAATCGGTGTTCCTGACGACGAGCGCCTCGGCGCGCGCCAGTCTTGCAATCGGCGGCCAGGCCGTCAGCGAGATGGCGATGATCGCCGTCGTCAGGCCGGCGCCGAGTGCGGCGGCAAAGGCGAGCGCCAGGATCAGCGACGGAAACGAGAGCACGATATCGGTGGCGCGCATCAGCAGCGCATCGATACGGCCGCCGAAAAAGCCGGCGACCACGCCGATCAGAAGGCCGATCGGCCCGACGATCACCGAAATCGACAGCACCGTCTGGATGGTGATGCGCGTGCCGAAAATAAGGCGGCTAAGAATATCGCGCCCGAACTCGTCGGTTCCGGCCAGATGCGCAAGACTTGGCGGTTTCAGCGCATCCGAAAGCACCTGCACATTCGGATCATAGGGCGCCAGAAGCGGCGCGAAGATCGCGATCAGGCACAGCAGGGCAAGAATGATGAAGCCTGTGAGGCCGAGCGGCTCGTGCGCGAGCTTGCCGCCGGCGCTTTTCAGGGTGCCCATCATGCGGCTCATCATGTTCGGCGGGCGGACGGTTATCTCCGCATGGATCGTATCGCTCATCGGGCGGCCTCCCTGGTGCGCGGATCGAAGACCGCATAGGCGATATCCGCCAGGAAATTCAAAAGCATGAAAAAGAATCCGACAATGATGGTCGCCGCAAGAATGGCATTCATGTCGCCGATCATCAGGGCATTCGTCATGTATTGACCGATCCCCGGCCAGGAGAAGACGATTTCCGTCACCACCGCGCCCTCGAGCAGCCCGCCATAGGAGATGGCGAGGATGGTGATGAGCTGCACGGCGATATTGGGGAGAACATGGCCGACGATCGTTCGCGCCGGTCCGACCCCCTTGGCGCGAGCCGCGATCACATAATCCTGACCGAGCTGCTCCAGGGTGAAGCTGCGGGTCATGCGGGTGATATAGGCGACCGCCGCATAGGCGAGAATGAAGGCAGGCAGGATGATATGGCCGAGCGCATTCCAGAAGATATCCGTCTCGCCCTGCAGGAGGCTGTCCACCAGCAAGAGGCCGGTTCGTGGCGTGACGATGCCCTCGTAGTAGACATCGACGCGGCCAGGGCCACCGACCCAGTTCAGGCCTGCATAGAAGACGACGAGCCCGACGATTCCGAACCAGAAGACCGGGATGGAATGGCCGACGAGGGAGACGACGCGCGCGACCTTGTCGATCAGCCGGTCACGGAACAGCGCTGCGACAAGACCGAGCGGCACGCCGACGAAAGTCGAAATGACGACGGCGAGCGTCGCAAGCTCGAACGTCGCCGGAAAGGCCTGGGCGAGATCGGCGGAGACGGGATTTCCCGTCAGGATTGCCGTGCCGAAATCGCCATGAGCAAGACCCTTGAGATAGATGAAGAACTGCTCGTATACGGGAAGATCCAATCCGAGCCGCTGGCGCACCGCCGCATAGGCGGCAGGATCGGCCAGCTCGCCGACGATCGCCCCCACAGGATCGGCCGGCAGAACACGGCCGATCACGAAGGTGACCAACAGGAGGATGAAGAGGCTGACGATCAGATGCGCGATGCGTCGGCCGAATTCGGCTACGGACAGTTCCTTCATGATCGGCTGCCTTCGATTGCTTACTCGGCGTCGGCCTTGGTCACGTTCTCAAGACGGGTCATCTGGTTGGGATGTCCGAGATAGCCCTTGACCCTGGCGGAAAGAACGAGCGGCTCGAACCGTTCGAAGAGCGGCAGCAGCGCCGGCTTCAGGTCGACGAACATCTGCTGCATCTGGGTATAGAGCTCTGTCCGCTTCTTGGCATCGGGCTCCACCGAGGTCTTTTCGGCCAATGCCGTCAATCCGGGGATATCCCATGCCGAACGCCAGGCGAAGTTGCCGGCATTATTGGCCTCGAGCCGGTTGTCGGGATTGTTGGCGAAATCATCCATGGAGCCCAGAACATTCGGCATCAGCGCGCTGGTCTGCGGCAGCAGCAGGTCGAAATTGCGCGCGCGGTGGGCGGCGATGATCTCGGAACCATTGCCCTGCTGTATCTCGACCTTGATGCCGATCTGGCCGAGCGAAGCCTGGATGGCGGTTGCCAGATCGATGCGCGGCGTCTGCGAGATTGTCTTGAGCGTCAGCGAAAAGCCGTGCTTGAAACCCGCTTCCGCGAGCAATTGCTTTGCCTTGGCGACATCGAGGTGCCAGTCCGGATTCGGCAGCGCGTATTCGAAATTTTCCGGAACGGGAATGTTTCTGGCCCGGCCGTAAGGACCCATGATGGTCTTCTCGATGCCCTTGTAGTCGATGCCATAGGCGATGGCTTCGCGAACCTTGGGGTTGGCGAGATACTGGTTGCCGGCGTTCATGGCCAGCACATAGAAGCCACCCGTCGGCACGCGCTGGATGACGAAATTGCCCTTGGTCTCGAAGGTCTCGAGATCGGACTTGGACAGCGCGTTGCCGATATCGATATCGCCGCGATCGAGCATCAGCCGCTCGACCTGACTTTCCGGCACATGGCGGATGATGACGCGCCGCATCTTCGGCGCGCCACCGACATAGGTCTTGTTGGCATCGAGAATGACGATCTCGTTCGGGGTCCATTTGTTGAGCGTGAACGGCCCGGAGCCTGCCGAATGGGTGCGCAGCCAGGCGTTTCCGGAATCGCCGTTTGCCACATGCTTCTGCACTTCGGCACTGTCGACGATGCTCGAAACGCCCAGTGCCAGCCGATAGAGCAGCCCATCAGCCGTTACCTTGTCCGTCAGGTCGATACGCACAGTCTTGGTATCGACCGCATGGATCTGATTGGCGATCGTTTCAGCGGAATAGCCGATGCGCTTGAAATAGGAGGAACCCGACTGGTTGAGCTTCATCAGCCGGGTCAGCGAGAAGACGACATCATTGGCGGTAACCGGATTGCCGGAAACGAAAGCAGCATCCCGCAATTTCAGCGTCAAAGACTTGCCGTCATCAGCCCAACTCTCCGCCAGCTGCGGCACGATCCTGCCGTCCGCGGTCGTCGCGACAAGGCGATCGTAGAGATTGGCAAGGATTTCGAGCGCCTTGGGTTCGGTGGCCTGCTGAGGGTCGAGGGAAAGCACCTGTGCGAGCGACGTGCCGATCACCAGTTGATCTTTTGGCGTGGCAGCCTGAAGCTGCGGCGCTGCCAGTGTCAGCATGCCGATTGCACCACCGATAAGCATGGCCTTCGAAAAGTGCTTCATTATGCTTCCTCCCTCGATTACAATATAATACGTATGATGTTATTCAGATGTCGTATTATGATTTATCGAAGATCGCCGGGGTTTGCAAGACCGTGCGGACAGCTTGATGCAAATGAACCAGGGGACCAGGAATGACGACACTCGGCCGGAGCCGGCAAAGACTGGCGCAGCAAGTCATCGATCAGCTTCGCGCGCAGATCGAGACCGGCAAGCTGCGGACCGGCGATCAGCTGCCGACGGAACCGAGGCTTGAAGCGGCTTTCGGTGTCAGCCGCACGGTCATACGCGAGGCGATCGCGGATCTGCGGGCCGCCGGCCTCGTCGAGCCGATCCAGGGCAAGGGTGTTTTTGTCGCCGACCTCACGGAACGCTCCGGGCTGATGCTTACCCCAGTAGAGATCAAAAGCATCCCGGAAACCCTGGAATTACTGGAGTTTCGCATGGCGACCGAGGGCGAAGCAGCCGCAATCGCCGCCTACCGCCGCACGGCGGAGCAGGAGGCGGCGATAGGCAGCGCCAACCGGAAGATGGCCAACCTCATCGAGCAAGGCCAATCAACGGTCGAGGCGGACTACGAATTTCACATGGCGGTCGCCGCCGCCACGAACAACCGTTTCTACGTCGATGTGCTTAGGCATTTCGGTGCACGAACCATTCCCCGCAGGCAATTTCCAAACCTGCTCGAAGCCAATGATCCCGCCTACCTCGCCAAGGTCCATGCCGAGCACGGCGAAATCCTGGCGGCGATCGCGGATCAGGATCCCGAACGTGCGCGCCAGGCGATGCGCGCGCATATGATGGCAAGCCAGCGGCGATATCGCATGCTCGCCGAGCAGCAATAACACTCGACACCTTTTGAAATTCATATTATGTCATATGATATCGAACAATCTTATGGGAGAGACGCTCAGTGTATGTAGGGACGCAGGTCGATGCGCGGGACGACGATGACTACCGCGTTTTCGCGCAATTGGGGCTCAAGCACATTTGCGCGGACCCGCCGGGAAGGCCCGAGAGCTGGACACTCTCCGACCTAGAGCGCTTCCGCGACAAGATCGAAAGCTTCGGGCTTATTCTGGATATGATCCAGTTGCCCCTGCCCTCCAACCCGATCGAGCGTGCCTCCTATCCGGATATCCTGCTCGCAGGACCTGAGCGGGACCGGCAGATCGACGCCGTCTGCAAGCTCATCGAGGATGTCGCCGCTGCCGGCATCCCCGCCGTGAAATATAATCTCAACCTGATCGGCATCCCCCGCACTCCGGACGAGCCGGGACGCGGCGGTTCGCTGAATGCAAGCTTCCGCTGGGACAAGGCGGATCACCAGGCGGCACCCGGCCTTGCCGGCGTGCTGTCGGAAGACGAGAACTGGGAGCGGATCGACTATTTCCTGGAGCGCGTCGTCCCCGTGGCGGAAAGCAACCGCGTCCGTCTCGCCTGCCACCCGCACGATCCCTATACGCCGCCCGGCTACCGCGGCGTCACACGTGTGCTTGGCACCGTGGAGGGCCTGAAGAAATTCGTGCTGATGCGCGAAAGCCCTTATCACGGCCTCAATTTCTGCCAGGGATCGGTCGGCGAGATGCTCGACAATCCGCGCGAGGAGATCGACGATATCATCCGCTGGTTCGGCAACCGGGGCAAGCTCTTCAACGTGCATTTCCGCAACATCCGCGGCGGCAAGCTGTCCTTCATGGAGACCTTCCCGGACGAGGGCGACATGGACATGGTCCGCTCCACCAGGGTCTATAAGGAAGTCGGCTATCAATACATGCTGATGCCCGATCATGTGCCCACGATCAGCGGCCGGGATCCCACCGGCGTCGCCTTCGCTTTCTGCTACGGCTACATCGCCGCCCTTGTTCAGTCGCTCGAAGGCGCCTGAGAGCCATTGCCCATACCAATCGATAGTAGGATTCCAAGATGAACCCGATAGAACTGAAAAAGGCCGTTGGCAGCGGTCTGCTGTCCTTTCCCGTCACCCATTTCGACAGCGACCTCAAATTCGACGAGGCGAAATACCGCCGCCACGTCGAATGGCTGTCCGGCTATGATGCCGCCGCCCTTTTTGCGGCGGGCGGCACCGGCGAATTCTTCTCCCTCAATCCCATCGAGGTCCCGCAGGTCGTCCAGGCCGCGAAGGCTGTAGCCGGCAACACGCCGATCATTTCGGGAACCGGATACGGCACCTCGATCGCCGTCGAGATCGCCAAGGCGGCCGAAAAGGCAGGGGCTGACGGCCTGCTGCTCTTGCCGCCTTACCTGATGTTTGCGGAACAGGAAGGTCTGATCGCCCACGTCAAGGCGGTCTGCAGGTCGGTCGGCATCGGCGTCATCGTCTATAATCGTGACAATGCCGTGCTCAGCGCCGACAGCATCGCGCGGCTCGCCGACGAATGCCCGAACCTGATCGGCTACAAGGACGGCGTCGGCGATGTCGACAAGGTGATCGAGATCACCACCAAGCTTCAGGATCGCCTGGTCTATGTCGGCGGCATGCCGACGCATGAAGTCTATGCGCAGGCCTATTTCGCAGCCGGCGTTACGACCTATTCCTCCGCCGTCTTCAACTTCGTCCCCGCGCTTGCCCAGCGTTTCTACGGCGCCCTGCGGACCGGAGACCAGGCAACCGTCAATGAAATCCTCAAGGGCTTCTTCTTCCCGTTCGTCGCCCTGCGCAACCGGAAGAAGGGCTATGCGGTCTCGATCATCAAGGCCGGCCTGCGCGTGCTCAAGGAAGATCCCGGCCCGGTGCGCCCGCCGCTGACCGATCTGACGCCTGAGGAGATCGCCGCACTCGCAAGGATTATCGAAACAGCCAAGGCCGCGTGAATTACAGGCAAACATGTGCAAATGATCGTCGGACGCCGGCGATCACCCTTTTGGTAGGAGGAGGAACTCTCGTGGTTCGGTTATCATCTGGAATTTTTGCCTCGGTCATCGCCGCCTCGGCAGTGCTCATGGCGACGGATAGTGCGCTTGCAAGGACTTTCGTCTATGTCTCGGCGGCAACGGACGGGAAGATCGACAGCTACAGCATGGACGAAACGGCGGGCACCCTGACGCCGGTTGCAGGCATCGACGCCGGCAGCATGGTCATGCCGATGACCGTCAGCCCCGACAGGAAACATCTCTATGCCGTCGTGCGCTCGCAACCCTATCGGGTGCTGACGCTGGCGATCGATCCCGCAACCGGAAATCTGACGCAGGAGGCGGTTGCGGCCCTGCCCGACAGCATGCCTTACGTATCGACAGATCCCTCCGGACGCCTGCTCCTTACCTCCTCCTACGGCGGAAACAA
The DNA here is from genome assembly GCF_059803845.1 of Rhizobium sp. UFLA01-1127. Lineage (NCBI taxonomy): Bacteria > Pseudomonadati > Pseudomonadota > Alphaproteobacteria > Hyphomicrobiales > Rhizobiaceae > Rhizobium > Rhizobium sp. UFLA01-1127. The sequence goes on from NZ_JAUQTZ010000065.1 coordinate 26,176, forward strand.
GATCGCGGTCTTGCCGATCGGCGCGGATGGCCGCGTGACGGATGGCGCCCGCCAGATGATTCTGACCGGCCGCAATGCTCATTCGATCGTCAGCGACCCCACGGGCAAATATGTCTTTGCGACCAATCTCGGCTCGGATGCCGTGCTGCAGTTCGTACTCAATCCCGAAACCGGCATGCTGGAGCCGAACAATCCGCCTGCGATCGCCACCAAGCCCGGCTTCGGGCCTCGCCACATCGTTTTCTCTCCGGACGGGAAATCGGTCTATGTGGTCACCGAACTGACCGGCCATGTCATCCACTACAGCCTCGACCCGGCGAAGGGGACGCTCAGCGAGGTCGAAAGCGTCGCATCGGTTCCGGACGATGCCGGCCTGTCCCCGGGCATTGCCCCACCGCCACCACCCCCATTCAACGCCACGGCGCCGGCGGCCGCACCTGCCGACGACGGCAAGCCGAAGGTCTGGGCTGCCGATATCGGCATCACTCCGAACGGCAAATTCCTTTACACAACCGAGCGAACCACCAGCAAGATCGCCCTGTTCCACGTTGCGGACGGGAGCGGAAACCTCACCTATGTCACCAATTACCCGACCGAGAAGCAGCCTCGCGGCATCCGCATCGATCCGTCGGGCCGCTTCCTTGTGGCGACAGGCGAAAAATCCGACAAGATCACCGTCTATGCCATCGACCAGGCAAACGGCGCGCTCACGCCGATCGACCGTTATCCTGTCCATGCCGGCGCAAACTGGGTCGAAATCGTCACTCTGCCCTGAGGAAAAACAAAGATCCCGGCCACTCCGCTCCGCTATGGGACGGAGTAGTGGCCGTTCTGCCTCCGCTTCCAGAGTGGAGCAGAGCTTTCCCGCCACTCGAGAAGGACTTTTCGAGGACCTCCATCGCACGGGATCATGCCATGTCTGGTAGACACAAAGGCAGCCGCGTCGCCTTAGGCTGGACCGGGCAGTATCCCTGAAATCTTGAACCGCTCAATTCGCCCCACCAGCACCCAATAGCTGACGACCGCGCCTATGACATGCAGCCCGACATAAAGGAGCGCACCATGAAAGGAGCCGGTTCCGTCTATGATGTAGCCGATTGCGACCGGAGTGATGACCCCGCCGATACTGCCTGCGGCGTTGAACAGCCCGCCCGTCAAGCCGATCGCTTCCTTGGGCGCGGTGTCGGCAACGACGGTCCACCCCAACGCTCCGAAGCCCTTGCCGAAGAAGGCGGCACACATGATCGCAACGACAATGGCGTTCGCATCCGTGTAGTTGCACAGGATGATCGTGGCGCTCAAGCCAAGACCGATGGTGATCGGAATCTTCCTGGCAAGGCTGAGTGAGCCCGATTTGCGCAGCAGCCAGTCGGAGAAAAATCCGGTCGAGACACCGCCGATGCATCCGAAGATCGCCGGCAGGGATGCCACGAACCCAGCCTGAAGCATGGAGAAGTGCCGTTCCTGAACCAGATAGCTCGGAAACCAGGAAATGAAGAATGTCGAGAGCGTCGAAATACAATATTGAGCCAGGAATATCCCGAGCAGCATGCGGTTCGTCAGGATTTGCCGGGCGACCTGACGGGCGGAAACCTGCGGTTGGTCGCCTTTGACCTTCTCTCCGCCCACGTCGGTCAATGCCCCGCCGGCCTTTTAGGCGATCTCCTCCTTCGTCACCCGCGGATGGCGGCCAGGCGCGAAATAGGCCAGCCACCAGACGACTGCCAAGAGCAAGCCGATCGCACCCATGACGGAGAAGATGTGCTGCCAGCCGAGATAATGGAACAGCGCGCCCATCAGAGGCGTGAAGACGGCAAGAGAAAGATACTGTGCCGAGTTGAAGATTGCGCCGGCAACGCCTCGCTCGTCCGAGGGGAACCATGCGGCAATGATGCGTGCGGAGGCCGGCGTTACCGGCCCTTCCAGCAGTCCAAGCACAAACCTCAAGACATATAGCGCGACCACCGGGTAGGCAAAATAGCCGACTCCGCTGACGAGGGTGATCGCGATCGACCATCCGGCCAATGAAATCAACATGGCAGCCTTCGCGCCCGTCCTGTCGACGATATAGCCCGATGGCACCTGCGCAATGAAGTAGCTCCATGAGAATGCCGAAAAGAGCCAGCCCATGTTTACGGCGCTGATGCCCAGATCCTTGGAGATGCCGGGGCCGGCGATGGAAAGGGTTGCCCGGTCTCCGGTGCTGACGGCCAGGATGACGGTAATGAGTGCAAGTACGATGAACCTCTGGTAGCCGCTGCGGGATATGGCAATGGGTTCGGAAACATATGTTGTCATCTAGAGAACCTTTCGGGATGTCTGTGTCCTGCAACGCCCTGCAATGGTTGCGCATTCAACTTTGATAGGGGAGCACGCCGTTCGAGCGCAGCCAGCCGTGCTCGAACCGGGCTTTATGCCTCAACGATGGACGACCCGGTGCGCGCGAGCCTCAAGCCGCAGCAACCTGCCGCTGAAATGCTGGCAAAGGTGATAGATCTCCTTGCGTCGCACATCCTCCTCAAGGCTCCTCAACCTCTTCTGACGATCCTTACCTGCCGAATTCTGATATCGACAAGAATCTGAAATCTGATATACCAGATGTCACACTCACGAAGACACGTCAACGAGATTCAAGGAAATGATCGAAACGAAGAGGCAGGGGGCAGACCGCATCGCAGCCTTTGAAAGGATCGATCCGGCCTTTCAGATTACCGTGCGGGATCATGTCTACCGCGCGATCAGAAGCGCCATCCTGTCGGGTGCTTTTGCCACCGGCGACAGGATCAATGAACGGCAGCTGGCGGAGCAATTCGGCGTCAGCACAACGCCCATCAAGGAAGCATTGCGCCAGATCGAAACGGAGGGGCTGGTGGAGACCCTGCCGCGCCGGGGCGTCGCCATCCGCTTCGGGACGCAGTGGGCAGAGGAGATGATCCTTGCCCGCGCGGCACTTGAATCAATGATCGCTCACCTTGCCGCCAAACGGATAGACAAGCGATCGGGAACCGAGCTTCTTGCCACCGTGGATATCATGGAAAAGGCAACGGCATCCGCAGACGCCGATAGGCTGATTGTACTCAACGAGACGTTTCACGATCAGATTCATCGCAGTTCCCGCTGCGGATATCTTGCCAAACTCATCGAGCGTCAGCAATTTTACGACGCTAGTATTCGCCGCGTCATTCATCTCGACCCCGCGGAACGGCAGAAAGCCTTTGATGAACACACAAATATCGCCAAAGCGATCGTGGCCGGCGATGCCGATTTGGCGGAACGGTTGATGCGAAATCATGTCGTCCGTTCGGGCGAAACCTATCTCGGCATCGTTTTTGGAAAGCGAACGGATATTTCTGCAGACACTTCATTGCCGACCGACCGCTCCGGGCTGCGCTGACGTTGCCACCAGACCGAGGGCTGATGAATGGCCGGCGCCGTGCGATCAGGGCCGCCAATCGTGGATCGCGGAAGCGGACGTGATACGGCTCTATCCAGGCAAGATCAGCCGGATGACTTCAGGTCTGTTCGACCTGAAATCTGAATCCGTCTTTCGACGAGAAACCAAGCCCGCCTCCCAACATCTTCGGCGATCATCTCGAGACTCGGCTTCCGGGCAAGCGAGACAATCGCCGAGGTAACGGCCGCAAGGCTGCGAAGCCTATTTTGGCGTCAGGCCGATCAGAACTCAGACCACTCCTGCTGGAGATGCTTGAGCGCGGCATTGCCCTTTGTGACAGGAGCGGCGCGTGCAGCAAGCCGGCCCGTTGCCGGGGCCGAGGCAGGCCGGGCGACGGGTCTTGCCTGCGGCGCCATACGCTCGGCTTCGCCTGTGCGGAAGGCGCTGAGGAGTTCGCCAAGGCGCTTGCTCTCTTCGGCCAAGCCTGCGCCGGCCGCGTTCATCTCTTCGACCATGGCGGCATTTTGCTGTGTCGCCTGGTCCATGTGATTGACGGCGCTGTTGATCTCCGAAAGACCCATCGACTGTTCCTGAGCGGCAGTGGCGATCGCATCCATATGCTGATTGATCTGCAGGACCAGGTCGGCGATAGCAGCAAGGCCCTCGCCGGTGTCGTTGACAAGCTTCACGCCCTCGCCGACGGCAACTTCGGAATTGCCGATCAGAGCCTTGATCTCTTTGGCGGCATTGGCCGAGCGCTGGGCAAGCTCGCGCACTTCCTGGGCGACCACGGCAAAGCCTTTGCCGGCTTCACCCGCACGCGCCGCCTCGACGCCAGCGTTGAGCGCGAGCAGATTGGTCTGGAAGGCGATCTCATCGATCACGCTGATGATCTGGCTGATTTGTTTGGACGAATGCTCGATCCTGCCCATGGCGTTGACGGCATTGCTGACGACCTGGCTGGAATTTTCTGCCCGCAGCCGGGCGCCGCGAACCAGATCGCGTGCATCGCCGGTCCGCTTGGAGGTCGACTGGACATTGGCCGTAACCTCTTCAAGTGCGGCCGCCGTTTCTTCCAGCGATGCGGCCTGCTGCTCGGTGCGCTTGGAGAGGTTATCGGAAGCCTGCGAGATCTCGTAGCTGCCGCTGTTGACGAGCGACGCGGCCTGGCCGACCTGCGTCATGGCGGCGCGAAGCTGGCTGACCGATGAATTGAAGTCGTGACGCAGGGCTTCGAATTGCGCAGCCAGTGGCGTTTCGATCTCACAACGCAGGTCGCCGGATGCGAGATGACGAAGTCCTGTCGCAAGTGAACCCGTTGCCTGCAGCAGCCTCTCTTCGGCCTCCGCTTCGGCACGGCGCTGGACCTCGACGCGTTCATTCTCCGATGCAACGCGCGCCTCGGCGGCTTCCGCTTCGAGCGCCTTGTTACGCAAGGCTGCCTGCTGAAACACCTGTACGGAACGCGCCATGGCACCGATCTCATCGCGCCGTTGGACGCCACCGATTAAGACCGAGAGGTTGCCTTGGGCGAGTTCGGTCATGGAATGGGTCAGCGCTCCGACGGGCTTGGTAACGCGGAAAACGATGACGCAGATGCCCGTGATGCTCAGAATCGCCGCGACGAGGAAGGTGAGCCCGTAAGCGATCAGGCTGACGAATGCATCATTCTGGCTGGCGGCCGCCGTGGCGACCATGCCATCCGCGGCTGCCGCGGCGGTGTTCGTGATGGTCAGAAGGGCGGCGTTACCAAGCGGGCGCCAGTCGTCGAGGGACATGGCCTTCTTCTCACCGGCTGCGAACCTGGCAAGCAACGCGTTGTGTTTTGTCGCGAAATCACCGCTGAAATAGGTCGTGCTGGCGACTTTGTAGGCGTCCTTGACCACCTGCGGTGTCGCCGGATGATTGACCAGCGTGCCGATCTGTCCCCAGGTGAAGTTTGCAGTATAATCGAACTGCTGGATCTTGCTGACGTCCTCAGGCTTCATCGCCTGCCCGGAAGCGAGCGTGTTGACGAACGACAGGTTTGCGGCACCCGCTGTCGCGCGCGTGTACCATGTCAGCGCACGGATCTGAATAAGTGCCGTCATTGAGGGATCATTCGCGCGGATCTCGCTTTCAATCGCGGCCGAACCTGCTTCAAGAGCAGTCAGGAACTGCTGGCCGATGTCCAACGTCGTGGCCTGCAGGGTCGGGTCGCGATCGGCGAGCTTCTTGACGACTTCGCCATCGAGCTTTGAACGGAATGCTACGACCCGATCATATGTGCTCATGACGTCGGCAATCGGCGCTTTGAGCGTTGCGCCGTCAATATTTGCGGAGACCGATTTTGCGTCGGCCATATACTTGTCAACGATAGTCCTGTCCGTTTTCAATAAGGCGAGCGTCGCATCTTGCGCACCAAGCTCGAGGCTGGCGAGCGATGACCCGTCGCCTCGCTCGTTGCGAAAGTTGGCGAGCGTTTGGAAGAGCGCGCGGTCGAGCATTGTGAGCCTCGAGACATCGGCATAGGTGCTTTCGCCGCGATAGGCATGGAGCATGGACGACCCTGTCAGCACACACAAAGCGATGCTGAGCAAAAGGAAAATTCCAACAAGTATATTGCGAAGAGAAAAAATCATAATTGCTCACCTACATTCGGGTGCCGTAACGCTAACCCGCTTCGCCGAAACCCATATTTCTGGAGCTCTTATGGTGTAATTTCTGAAAGAAAAGCAGCCCGTGAGCCGTCGAGGCGCCGCCCGACCACAGGCGCGTCATGCCCTGCCCAATCAGAGCCAAAGTTAGCCGGTCTTTATTGAAACGGAATTAATAGCGCCCCCTAAAAATATATGGGATTAGTTACTGTCCGGCTTATGCTCCCGCCAGCAGGCGAATTTGAACAATATTTCCCTATAAAAAGCAGCGAAAACTAATGTACAAAATACAAAAATGTAGGCCGAAATACTCAATACCTTAGGTGATGTTGACAAAGTATGGCAACCAGATCTTGGCGGCGGCGATAGCCAGGAAAGCAGCGTATGATGTTTTGGT
>NZ_JAUQTZ010000066.1:0-32472 GCF_059803845.1 Rhizobium sp. UFLA01-1127
CAGCACTAATGCTGGTTCTAATGCCAGAACATCGCCTAACTGGCTCGTTCAGCAAAATCCGTTCACCGGACGCTCACGTCTATCGCGCGACCTTGCATATTACATTTCTCAAAAATGACGTCTTCGAAAGTGGTGACCAAACCCGCAAGGCTGGGATCGTTGTCCACGAGATTCTACTTCCTCGCATCTGGCGTCTAATTTAGGCCAGCGCTTATTGGCTCGGCGCGGCAACTGGAAAGACCTTGTCGACGATATTTTGGCCTCCATCGATTTCGACCGCAAATGAATAGTGTAGTGAGCTAGGAAGTCGGCCGAATGCCTCAGTCAAACTCATTCTTCGATAGGAGGTTGCAATATTAACAAGCTCGGGATCCTCGCGAAGATAGATTTCCGCTTCCCACAATTGACCATGAGCCTTACGCAGTTGCGGCAAAAGTTGACGCCCGTTTTCATCCTCGATGAATCTATGGGAGTCGGATGATGTGGCGCCCATCAGGATGTTCCATATGTCTTCCGGGGCTTTTCGCCCTTCGAGAAAGAGCTCATGCGCATTTTCCGGCATTTCAATGCCTGCCAAACTATATAGCTCGTGCAGATCATGTGGCAGCGGATCGGTTTCCTTGCGACTGGTCAAATCCATCAGCAGCCCAATATCCAGCGAGAGGGTGAAATGACGCCCGTTCCTGTGCCAGAGATCGACCGTTCCCAGGCTCGAATATCCAAAAGCGGCGAAATCCTTACTTTGTAGGTTTGGTGCTTCGGCTAATATGGCTGCGAGAAAATCGTCAAACATGAACGGCATGCACAACCAGTAATTACGGTCTGCGTAATACCCGACGCCGTGCTCCGTCCAAAAAGCTATCAAATCCGCCGGAAGCCTGTTGTGGGCCTTATTGGCCTCTACTTCCGAAATCCGCTTCGCCTGTCGCGGCTCTTCTCGCGCTGTAAGAAATTCGTCGGCTGACATGTGACCTCGCTAAATTGCTCTCGCCAATGTCTATTCGGTATTGCTTAGCCAGTTCTCATCCTTGCGACTTTCAGACTTATCGAGGCAACAATTAGATGTCCGGATGGTCGATCCGCGCCCAAGCCTGACCGTCAAATCGAAAAATGTCCTTTGAAGCGACCACCCATAAAACATCTCCAGCGGATTGTGCAAAGAACGGCCCGTTATCAATGGATGCGGGCTCATCACGACTGGAGAGGCGAGGTAGCGGCGGCTGAAATCTGCGGAATTCGCCGCTGCTTGGATCAAGCTCATAAAGACCTCCCGGTCTAACGCTCGCAGGTAAAACAAGTTTGCCACGATAGGATGTAATCGAATGAAACAGGTTCCGCCGTGTATCAGCATTTACCGGAGCGAACCCGCGATTGCGGCTTCCGTGTAAGATAACGCCCTCACGACCGCAGACCCAGACACTTTCGGCGTTTTCAATATAAATGCCGGTCAGCGCAGCTTCAGCCAGCGGAATATTGATTTCATGCAGCTCACTGCCGTCCCAGAAGCAAAGGACAGGCTTTGTTCGCTCGGTTCCACACAAATAGATGGCATCTTCTGAAAGCCCCTTGATATCATAGAAGACTACCTCTCGCGTACCTGGATTGAGAGCTTTCTGGATTATCCATTCTTTCCAGCCGGGCTGCCCCAAACTAGGGCCACTCTCCAACAACCGCTTCTTTGCTTCAGGATCATTCAGCACCGCGTCAGATAGCATTCGCCAGTCATCACGGCCATAACGGGCGTAAACCTGCCCGCCTGCGCCGCAAGCATAAAGCCGCTCGCCAATCTGGGAGATTTTCAACATCTTGCCGTAGAATTTGGAATCGTCCGCCGTTGTGCCTGCACCGACAATCCGCTCCTGGAATCTATCGGGCGATGCGAAATGATAAACATCGCCTTCTGCTGACAATAGAACGAAATAGGACTGAGATGAATCGTGGTCATTAAAATAGACCACATCCTGAACGCTGAGCGGGAAATTTTCGTAATACCAATATTCACCAAGATCGGCTCGATGGCGATACTGATAAGCACGCGCGTCGGGTTGATAAATCTCTGCGCTATCCAACACAGCAACGACACATAATACGTCTTCAGATGCAACTCCAGCACGTGATAAGCTTATCATTTTCACTGTCCGCCCTTCTTCCATGGGTATGTCGCACCACTCTTAAGAGCTCCTATCGTTTCAGGCTCCAACGGATTTTTTCCAATATCCTTAACAGCGCGAAGTAGCTGGTTATCATTTTTCGGTCCAAATTGCTCACCAACCTTTTCGGCTATCTCTTGCGCGCAATCCGGTCTCGCACCAATCATTGCCATGGTCGAGATTGTCACAACATCAGACAACTTTGCGGTTCCAGGAGGGGACGAACCTTTCCCCAGGCTTTCGATGCTGCTATCCCCCAAATGCGCCTCGTGATGCTCGGTGTCTTGCATAGCTGCATTGCCTATGACGCAAATTGCCATGCCATCATTCAAACTTGGCATATTTGGAATGCGCTTATCTCCGTCGCTTCGTGCACCGTAGCGTAACGTCCAATCCGGCACGATATGGTGTGCTTGCATGCCGTATTGTCCGCAGATATCTCTCATCTTTCCGTAGCGGTCTACTTGGCATTTTTTTCGATATTCGTCGCGCTCTTTAATTCGCACAGTGTCGGCTAGGGGAACTGGCTGAAGGGTAGCCAGCGTCTGCCTACGCTTACGAAGCTCGGCTTTCGTTTCTTCTACTATGGCGCCACCGCTATCCCAAAACGGCAGGCCGTCTATTCGCTGTAACGCTTCTCGAAGGCGCTTGGCTTCGTAGTCGTCTTGCGGGGGAAAATCCGAAAAATTCCTTTTATTGGTGGGGATCAGCATGCCTGCTGCGAAGATGCCAATGCCGAGCAACACAGTTCCAAGGCCCACCCCCGTTGCCGTCGCAGCAGTTCCGCCAGCTGCAGTTGTCGCCGCCCCCCCAGTAGCGGCTGTTCCGGCTGCGGCGCCTTCTCCCAGCAAAGCCGCGCCACCTGCAGGCGCGACGAAACCGAGAACTGCACCAGGAGGAGCGGCATTTTGCCCGGAACGGCTTGCTGTAGAGGTGGCGGCTCGCAGCGAACCGGGTATCGGGTCATCGTCTTTAGGCGGGTCAAAAGTTTTTGTATTTTTTACGAAGATTGCTTCGCCCTGGGTATTTTTATTATTCATCCAGAAGCGATCAAGATGCCTGATAACATGGGATCCTTCCGCCTTAACTTGTGAGGCATGCCCAATAGGTTCACAGATGCTTTCGACGGTTCCCGATTTCACCCCTTTCTTTGTTCCAGGTGCATCACCGTGCACGTGTGTGGTGCAAGACCGCATTACCATGGCTCTGTAACCAGTAAATCGGACAGAAGACGTGTAGTTACGATCATGCCCGCAATAATCAACAACAGGATACGGAATAGGAACGATGGATGAACCGACCGGTGTCAGACAAACATCTGGAGAAAGTGACACGATACGTGCGTCATCGACATCTCGAAGACCTTCGAGTGGTCGGTTTGTAGTCCATGGCGCTGGATAACCAGGGTCACCTATACGATTGTCACCTACTCCGCTCATGCCGCCGTCTCCGTACTTTGAGTATCGCAAGCAGCAGACATTCTAACTCTCGTCAGCGTAAGTTTCACATCGGCAGCTTCTGGAAGAGAAAACCGCGCCCTCCAAGTCAGCAACACCCGATCATCCGAGCGCCAATCGAATTGAACGCCGTCAAGCTTCAGGACATGCCAATCGCCCGTATCCTCGCTCATGCAATGAACGCCGAAGGTTAAGCCCGGCAATTGGCCAACCGCTCGAGGCAAATTGGCGTGGAGATTTTCGAGCTGATAACTCTCATCTCCAAGCAGATGCGGTGTCGCGATCAGGTCGGGATGGGCGCATTGCCAGAAACGAGGATCGAAGTCAGCCGGCAGCAATGGATGACGTTCGTTTAGCCAATGCTCGTCGTATGTTCCGGAATATTTTTGTCGAGAACGCCACCAAGGGGAAATTGGGCCGAAACCTTGCGGCTGTTCAGCGGCACGCCAATCCAGTTGCTGATCGTTATCGATCGTGATCTGCGGCGCCGGCACAGGAACGGAGCCCGGCTCCATATCAAGATTGACGATGCCACAGCCCAAGGGATTATATGCTTCCACATCGGCGGGAATGTCAGCGTCCGGATCACCCGTGCCCGGCATCTCGCCGCCATAGGCTTTCGACCATGTCATTGGCACGAGGCCTACGGGGGTCGTTTCCGAAAGTCTCCAGTCTTTAATCACCCGCTTCGGTTCGTTGGCGGAGAATCCGGCCCAGGCATCGCGAACAATCGGCTTCCAGAAACGCTCGCCATGAACACGCAGCCTCTTTTCGAGATGACCAACACGCAGTGAGACCGGCCAATCCGTCGCTGACTGACCTCCGGGCGCATAAGCATTACCGAGGAAGGTAACGTCCGTGCCTGGCTTTTCCGGGGTCAAATCGGTTTGCCGCAGCATGATGCCCTTGTGGGGATCGCCATCATAGGCATCCTCCCATTGGAACTCCTCCTGCTCCCGCATGATTTCCAGCGGCTGGCCCTGATTGTGATGGAACGTGCCGCGAACGGCCACGACACAATCCAGCTTGCCGTCCTTGTCGAATTGACGGAATGCCATCGCCGGAAAAGGCAGCCGATTGATCAGTTCCATGAAACGCCTCAGTTCAAATCGATCGGCTTGCCGCGCAGCTGGAAGTGGTCCGTCGCCACGAAATTGAATGTTTTTCCAAGGATGATGACTTCGCCGTTGGATTTCATGATGAATTTGGAGTCGCCGCATTCGATGACGAACTCCTCGCCAACCGCGATCTTCTTGAATTTGCCCACGCTCTCCAAAGAAGTCTGGCCGACATTCGTGACCTTGCTCATACCGATCTGCTCAGCGCGTGCGACACCGATCGTGTCGGACTTAAAGGCGCCGACAACGGTGTTCATGATGCCCGGAAGCGGGAATAGGCCGCCCGCGGCATCCCCTACTCCCGTGCCCGAACCGGCGAGATCCGTGCCAGCATCCGCCCTTGGATTAGCCCCTGAAACCACACCTTCTCGGCTACCAAGACCACCAGCCCCTAAGAAACCCAGTGCCGAGGAAGCAATCGTTCCAGCAAAAGCGGCAAGTCCGCCCCCACCACCACCGGCAATCTGGCCAGCTTGTGCCAGCAATCCCGCCGTATGACCGGACAACCCCTGCACCGCTCCCATCAGCGCCATGGCCATCGGCCCTGTACCGCCAACCACCGTATTCACCGATCCACCGATCTCGTGCTTCTGGTTGCCGCTCACTTCTACCGCGCGGTTGCCGCCGATGGAGGCGACTTCGTGGCGGTCGACGCGTTTGGTGCGGTCGTTGCGGATGCGCGTCGTCTGGTCCTTCTGGGCGTGGAAGAACATGTTCTCGCGGCCAGCATCATCCTCGAAGGTCATTTCGTTGAAGCCGGTGCCCTTATGGGTGTTAGAGCGCATGACCATGCGGGTCTTGTTGCCGGGAAGGTCGTAAGGCACGCCGTTGCTCGGGTTCGGCACCACGCCGGTCACCAACGGCCGGTCCGGATCGCCGTCGATGAAGGCGACCATGACTTCCATGCCGATGCGCGGGATGACCTGACCGCCCCATGTGCCGCCGGCCCAGTTCTGGGCGACGCGCACCCAGCAGGTGTCCGATCCATCCTTCTTGGCGCGGCGGTCCCAGGGATACCAGAGCTTGATGCGGCCATATTGGTCGGGGTGGATTTCTTCCCCCGCAGGGCCGGCGACGATCGCGACCTGCGTGCCGCGGATGCGCGGCCGCTCGGTTGTGCGATGCGGTGTCATCGCCACGCGTGACGGCACGGCTTCGAATTCGTTGGTATATTCCGGCTGACCCATATTGGTTTCGTAGGAGGGATCGACCGCGAAATGGCTCGCGCGCACGATGACGTGTTCTTCGTAGACATGCTCGGGATGCGCCACTTCATAGGGCGTAAAGCGCCGGCCGGCCTCCAATATGCGTGAGGTCGATCGTCCGAGGACGCGATTGTGGTCGGCTTCGCTTGCCTGCATGCGCAGCTTCTGTGCCCGCTCGGCCTCGGCCACGGAGGAAATGCGGGCCGGATATTCGTAAAGCTCCCGCTTCATCGCCCCCGGCATCTGCACCAGCGAAGGCGTGGTTGTGCCTGGCACCATCTGCGGCGTCTCGAAATTCCAGTCGGCGCCGGAGCGCTGTCCGGGGATGTAAGCGTAATGCTTCATCCAATCGTTGATATGGTTGCGGTCGGTCGAGCCCTGGGCAAGACGGATGTTGCCTTCGCCTTGCGCGGCAGGTGACGGCCCCGCCCAGGAATTGGCGCCGTCGGCGACATGCAGCCGATGGCTGCCCTCTTCATGCGAAAACCAATAGAAAAGACCGTCCTCTTCGAAGCGGCGGGTGAGATAATCCAGATCCGTTTCGTTCCACTGCACCGAATAGTGCTGCGGCGGAGGCGGGGTAACGACACCCGAGACATCGGGGGCGGGAATTCCATGCTCGGAAAAGAGCGTCTCTACGATATCGATGCTGGTCTTGTCCATCCAGATGCGGCAATCCGACCGCTGCGACAGGAGCCACATCTGCGGCTTCAGCACCATGGAATAGGAGCGCAGCCCGCGCGTGATCGGAGGACCTTCCTGAAGTGCCGTCACGAGACCATTGAACGGACGGCGAACGCCGTCGCCTCCATCTTCGGACTGTTGAACCTCCAGTGAAATATCGATCAGACGACCGATCAGCTCTTCCGGCTTGATGACCTCGCGCTTGGCACGCACGGAAAGCCGGATGTCGAAAAGCGACGATACGCCTTCCGTTATCATTACCCGCTCCGGCAGAAGCTGGTCCGTGCCAAGCGGCGAAACGACCCGCAGATTTCGGGTCGCCTGGATGAAATCATTGGCCGACGGCTGATCGTTCATAAAACGCTTCTCGCTCTTTGCCTCGTGTCAAAACCGGTCCTTGTGCAGGCCGGCCATTAGCCGGTCGCGGACGCGGCTTGTGAAAAGCGGCGCTGAAAATTCTGCAGGAGCGTCAGCCGATCGAACTGCTGCAAGATCTCGAAGCGCTTCGACTGGCTGTTGTAGTAGGCAGCCGCCATCGGCCTGTCGTCGCCCTTCTGAATGAAGGGCACGGCGGGATTGCCATAGAGAACCTTGCCAGGGGCCGGATCCTTGCCGAAAATATCAAGGAAGTTCAGGGGAACCACTGCCTTATATTGCTCCATGGCCGTCGCCTGGATGATATTCTTCTTGCCGGTATAGGCATGAACGATGCTGGTCTTGCCGTTCGGAACGCTGACGATCTGCTGGCCCGGCTTGATCCATTCGGTCAGAAGCTCGCGGAAGCCCGGCATTTCCTGGAGCTTCTTGCCTTCGAAATAGACATCTTCGACCAGCGCGATGGTATAGACGTAACGCATAACCTGAAGATGGCTCGTACCGACGACCTTTACGCCCTTGACCTTGTAGCTGGGTGCAACCATGCCAAAGATGCTCTCGGTCGACGTATATTCAACGATCAAATGCTGCGGCGTCAAAGACACTTTATCTATCGGCAATCCACTCACGGGACGATCTCCTAGCTTCCCCGAACGGACACGAGATGCCTCCCAGTCGCAGATGCGATACCGGATTCATCTGCACCAAGTGCCGTGCTTGACTTTAGACATTCGGACGATGCGGAGGCGCCGGCATATCCGGTCGGCGCCTCTGTTTCACGCGATGGCGTTATGCAGCCTTCGTCGTTGCCAGATCGTAAGACGCGATCATCGGCGACTGCGGGGTCTGCGAGTCGTCGTAAGGCGTGTACTTCACTTCCATCTTGGTGAAGTTCAGCTTGATCGTTTCGACCGGACGGTCACCGTTGGAATCGACCGAGTAGCTGGCGATCAGCGTGTTGGTGAGCGTGTACTCGATGTAGGTATCGCCCGGATTGCCTGTCGTGACGAGATGGATCACGGCCTGCTTGCCGGTACGGCCCGAGCATGCTTCCTGGAAAAGCTTGGTCGACGAGGAATCGCTGACCTTGGTCAGGATGACTTCCGAAACGGTGGGCTCGGAAGCTTCGCGGTTCGCCGCCGAACCGGCTGACGTCTTCATGTTGCGCGCGACGTTCCAGTGGATAACTTCGATATCCATCCACTTCTTGTGCTGCTCGTGGGTTGCATCGCCCTGAATTCCGTCAATCTGCAGATAAATCGGCATGCTCTGAATTCTCCTGTTGGGATTTGAATTCGCCCTGTCGCTGCAGGGCGGGGTTGCCTTTCCGTCTAATGCCGCATCCGGACACTGTGTTCGCCCGGGGCTGCCTTATTCGCCGCGCCACCGTCTTCAGGGCCGACGAATTCATTGTCGCTCCCCGGATTCTCCTCGATGAGAAACCGGTGACCGTGAAAACCGATGGTGATGCCGCCAACCTTGCGCCCCGCCGCAACCGTATCGAGGAAGAAGGTCGACAGTTCCGGCAGGAGATCGCGCCCGATCATGGTTTCGATGGCGCGCGCACCCATTTCGCTCGCCTTGGCGCGGCCGACCAACGCCTCGCGGGCTTCGGCGCTGAGCGAAACGCTCGTGCCGTACGAAGCCTTGACACGATCACGGATGCGGCCGATCTGGATGTCGACAATCCCGCTCAGCGTCTCGCCGTTCAACGGCATGAAGGGCAGAACGGTCGTGCGGCCGACAAAGGCCGGCTTGAAGTGCTTCTGCAATTCCGGAAGCAGCAGTGCTTCCAGTGCTTCGCCCTCGGGCATGGTCTCCGGATCGGCCGCCAATGCCGCCAGCTGTTCCGACCCGGTATTGGCCGTCATCACGATGGTCGTGTTCTTGAAATCGATGTCCCGACCTTCACCGTCGCGCAGCGTTCCCTTGTCGAAGACCTGATAGAACACCTCCTGCACGCCTGGATGCGCCTTGTCGATCTCGTCCAGCAGCAGGACGCCGTAAGGCCGGCGCCGTACGGCCTCCGTCAGGACACCGCCTTCGCCATAGCCGACATAGCCGGGCGGAGATCCGAGCAGCAGCGAAACCTTATGCTCTTCCTTGAATTCGGACATGTTGATGGTCGTCAGATACTGGCTGCCGCCATAAAGAAGATCGGCCAAGGAAAGCGCCGTCTCGGTCTTGCCGGTCCCGGACATGCCGACGAGCAGGAAGACCGCGGGAGGACGGCGCGGATCGGAAAGGCCGGCGCGGGCGGAGCGCATGGCGGCCGATATCCGCGCGATCGCGCCGTCTTGCCCGAGGACGCGCTCCTTGAGCCTTGCATCGAGCGTCTTGACGGTCTCCACTTGATCCGACAGCAGCTTGCCGACGGGAATGCCGGTCCAGCGTGCGACGATCCCGGCGATCACTTCCTTGTCGACCACCCGAGGAACCAATGGCGTTTCACCGGCAATATCGGCAAGGTTTCGCTCGGCCTGTACGAGTGCCGCGCGCGTAACTTCCAGGGACGAACCGTTCGGAGGAAATTGCGCGACATTGTCGCCGCGCGAGCGCGCGCCCTCTTCCGTCTGTTGACCGTCGGGATCGGCAAGCGAGGCCTCAATGCGGTCGGCTTCGCCCGACAGCCTGGTTTCGGCATCGAGTTTGACCTGCAGCCGCTCGATTTCCCGTTCCACTTCGCGCCTCTCGCTCTCGATGACGGCAAGCCGCGCGGCAATCTCCGTTGTCGGCGGCTCGGCAGACAGCGCTTGGGCTTCCACCGAAAGCATCTCCTGCTCGTTGCGCAAGCCTTTCAGGGCCCCGGGAACGGTCTGTCGGGCGAGAGAGACGGCGGCCGCAGCGGTATCGATGAGGCTGATGGCCTTATCCGGCAGTTGCCGCGCCGGAATATACCGCGCTGACAGGCGAACGGCGGCCGCCAGCGCCTCGTCGCGAATGCGCACCTTGTGATGCGCCTTGAAGCTGCCGACCACGCCACGCAACATGCGGATTGCGGTTTCCTCGTCGGGTTCGAGGACCTGGACGACCTGAAAGCGGCGGGTCAGCGCCGCATCCTTCTCGATGTAGCGCTTGTATTCGCTCCAGGTCGTTGCCGCGATCGTTCTAAGCTCGCCGCGCGCAAGTGCGGGTTTCAAGATGTTGGCGGCATCGCCCTGCCCGGCCTGTCCACCGGCGCCGATCAGGCCATGGGCCTCGTCGATGAACAGGATGATCGGCTCTGCCGAGGCTCGCACGGCTGCGACAACGCCGTGCAAGCGGCGCTCGAACTCGCCCTTCACGCCAGCGCCGGCCTGCAGCAGGCTGAGATCGAGAAGAAGGATGCGCACCTGCTTCAGGATATCCGGCACACTGCCGGCGGCAATCTCGAGCGCCAGTGCTTCGGCAATCGCCGTTTTGCCGACGCCTGCTTCACCGACCAGCATCGGATTGTTCTGCCGGCGACGCATGAGGATATCGATGACCTGGCGCAGTTCGCGGTCGCGTCCGATAACCGGATCTATGCGGCCAAGCCTCGCATCCGCCGTGATGTCGCGTGTGTAGAGACGCAAGAATTCGTTGTCCCCCGTGAAGGGAACCGCTTCTGAACTCCGTGGCGGCAAAGCGGCATCGGCGGTAGAAACCGCGTTCAACTTTTTTTCGAGCGCGTTGCGATCGAGGCTGCGCAGCGCGGGCGCCATGCCCCGCGCCATGATTCGCAGCGATTGATCGTCGGTCAGCGCAGTCAGAAGATCAGCCAAGGTGATGCTGTTTCGCCCGCATTGAAGCGACGCGACAATCCACGCCTCGCGCATCAGGCCAAGCAGATTTTGTGAAAGCACCAGCGCTGAACCATCCCCCCTCGGCAGATCGGCGATGGCGTTATCAAGCTCCGCGCGCAGCGTCTGCGAGGAAACGCTAAGTTCTTCAAACAAAGAGCAAACTTCAGATACGTCCAGCAATGACAGTATCCAATGTGCGACATCGACATTCGCATGCCGATCGCGTGCTGCAAGCGACGCTGCAGCCTCGAGACCGACGCGCAATGCGGGCTCAAGCGTTCTGATCAGACGATTGAGATCGATATTCGACACCTAGAAGTTTCCTCCTTTTGGTTTCATTTTCACTACACCCTCCAAATCGCGGCAACAACTAGGGCGGTTAATTGCACGCGTCCAGATCGAATACAAAAAATTTTTCAAGCGGTCAAAAAATGGAATCGTCACAAATCCTTTACAGAATAGACATGGTTGACAAAGGAATATATCGATCTAACTATCACGACCTTAAACGATGTAGCTCGCAATATGGAGTTAATCCACTGATCAGCGTTCGCGACATAGAAAATCCATTTGAAGAAGGCGCGCCTTGCGGAGAAAATATCCGCAACAATACTTCTATGCGTGAAATATACTATAGAATAAAGGATGCAAGAAACCAGGCTCGCGCGGCAGAGCGAGGTATATCACCAGGTGAGAATATTAGTCTTTCACCTCTTTGGACAGATGTTAGCAATCTCGGATTGCAAATTACTTCTTCCAAAAGCAAGGATCTCGAAGTATTGGCATGGCTGGCCGAGGCGGAATTACGTCTGCGCGGATTCGAGGGGTTGAGGGATGTTTACCAGGGAATCGCGTCGCTTTTAGACAAGCATTGGGAGAAATTTCATTCGATCGGAGCGGACGATCTCGAAGAGCGCCTTGCCCCGCTTTCCGGTCTCAATGGGATCGGCGGAGAAGGAACCATCATTCAGGCTGTCAGACTGTCGCCGCTTATTCCCGGCATGAAATTCGGCCAGTTTTCCCTGTGGGATTTCCAGCTGTCGCAGCGCCCGAATGAGGTCAAGCGGCGCGAGGAATTGAGCCAGGCGGCCCTTCAGGTCGGCCCGGCCGCGATGATCTCACATCTCGGTATGGTCGATGGCTGCATTGCCGCCTTCGACCGGCTGGTATTCATCCTGAACGAGCGCTGCGGCCAGATGGCGCCACCGAGTTCCAATACGCGCAACGTCCTGCAAGAAGCGGCGCTGGCCCTTCGCTCCCTTGCCGGCATCGAATCTTCGCAAACCGAGGTCCAGCCCGAGCCGCCGCAGGAAGGTGCCGGCGAGCCGGCGCAAGGCCGCCCGCGGCACTTGAGCGCCGAGCAGATCAGCTCACGCGAAGAGGCGTTCGAGCTGCTGCTTGCCGTCGCACGCTACTTTCGCCGCACGGAACCGCATTCCCCGATCTCGATGTCGATCGAGACGCTGGTCAGGCGCGGTCGCATGGATTTTTCCGAACTGCTGGCTGAACTTCTGCCCGAGCAGCAGGCTCGCAATGCCGTGCTGACGGCGGCGGGCATTCAGCTGAAATCGAACAAGAATGGGTGAAAGATACAACCGGCATCCGAAGTTTTTGCAACCCACCCTTTCCAAAGTCGAGTTGCGCCACATTTGAACAGCGAATTTGCCGCTGGCATTGAAGGAGAAGTTTTATGGCGAGTGTTCACGAAAAACTGGAGCGAGTGCGCAAGCCGCGGGTCCACATCAAATACGAGGTGGAAACCGAAGGCGCCATGGTCGTCAAGGAATTGCCCTTTGTCGTCGGCGTGCTCGGCGACTTCTCCGGCAATCCGACCCAACCGCTGAAGCCGTTTGGTGAGCGCAAATTCGTTCAGATCGATCGCGACAATTTCGACGACGTGATGCGCCGCATGACGCCAGGCCTGAACATTTCGGTCGAGAATATGCTCGAGGGCGACGGCTCACAGCTTCCCGTCTCGCTGAAATTCGAAAGCATGCAGGATTTCGAGCCCGGCTCCGTCGTCAGTCAGGTGCCAGCCTTGAAGGCGCTGCTTGACGCCCGCAATCAGCTTCGCGATCTCATGAGCAAGGCAGACCGCTCGGAAGAGCTGGAGCGCTTGCTCGAGGATGTCCTGCAGAACAAGACAGACCTCTCGAAGCTGATGGCCGAGCTCGGATTGGGCGAAAAGCCCGCCGCAAGCTGATCGTCGCCGGCGATCGGCAACGGCCGGTCGTCCAATCCTGTTTCAAGCGGCCGATAGCGGCGGGTCTCATGGCTCTGCCAATATCGCCCGCATATTCCGCAAGGATCGAAAAATGAGCGCTGAAAGCCAACTTAAGACGAAAGAGGCCGAGTTCGCGCCGGAGGAAAATCTGCTGTCGCAGATCGTGGCCGCAACTCGCCAGACCGAACCGGACCGTGCCCAGGATCTGCTTCGTACCCTGACCGACCAGGCTCTCAAGGGCACCGTTACCTATGATCGCAACCTGACGGTCACGCTCAACAACGCAATTGCCGAGCTCGACCGGAAAATCTCCCGGCAGCTTGCCGCGATCATGCAGTCGCCTGAATTCACCAAGCTCGAAGGCAGCTGGCGCGGCCTGCAATATCTGGTCAAGAACAGCGAGACCAGCGTCAACCTGAAGATCCGCGTGCTGAACGCATCGAAGCGTGATGTTTCCAAGGATCTGGCAAAGGCCGTGGAATTCGACCAGTCGCGGCTGTTCAAGTCGATCTACGAAGACGAGTTCGGCACGCCGGGCGGTGAGCCCATGGGCGCTCTGATCGGCGACTATGAATTCGACAATTCCTTCGATGACGTCCAGACGCTGCAGGGGATTTCCTCGATTGCAGCGGCCGCCTTTGCGCCATTCATTTCGGCCGCAAGCCCGCGCATGTTCGGCTTTGACGATTACCGTGAGCTTGCCCGTCCGCGCGATCTGGAAAAGATCTTCGAGACGGTCGAATATGCAAAATGGCGCAGCCTGCGCGATAGCGAGGATTCGCGTTTCGTCACGCTTGCCCTTCCCCGCGTGCTTGCCCGCATGCCTTATGGTCCGAAGACCAATCCGATCGATGACTTCGCCTTTGACGAGACCGAGCATTCGAAAACCGGCGAACTCGATCACAATTCCTATTGCTGGATGAACGCATCCTATGTGATGGGAGCGCGGCTGACGGACGCCTTTGCCCAAAGCGGCTGGTGCACGGCCATTCGTGGCGCGGAAAACGGCGGCAAGGTCGAAAACCTGCCGATGCATATCTTCTCCAGCGACGATGGCGACCTCGATCTCAAATGCCCGACCGAAGTCGGCATTACCGACCGTCGCGACGCCGAGCTCGGCAAACTGGGCTTCCTGCCGCT
This sequence comes from Rhizobium sp. UFLA01-1127, assembly GCF_059803845.1. Taxonomy (NCBI): domain Bacteria; kingdom Pseudomonadati; phylum Pseudomonadota; class Alphaproteobacteria; order Hyphomicrobiales; family Rhizobiaceae; genus Rhizobium; species Rhizobium sp. UFLA01-1127. The sequence goes on from NZ_JAUQTZ010000066.1 coordinate 14,118, forward strand.
CTGCCATTACAAGAACACCGATTATGCCGTGTTCTTCGGCGCCCAGACGACACATAAGGCGAAGGTCTACGACAAGCCGGAGGCAACGGCCAATGCCGCCGTTTCCGCGCGCCTGCCCTATATGATGGCCACCTCGCGCTTCGCGCATTATCTGAAGGTCATGGGCCGCGACAAGATCGGCTCCTTCATGGAGGCGCAGGACTGCGAGAACTGGCTCAACCGCTGGATCGCCAACTACGTCAACGCCAATGACGACGCCGGCGAGGAATCCCGTGCCAAATATCCGTTGCGCGATGCGAAGGTGACCGTGCAGGAAGTGCCGGGCAAGCCGGGCTCTTACAATGCTGTCGCCTGGATGCGCCCCTGGCTGCAGATGGAAGAGCTGACCACCTCGCTCCGCATGGTCGCCCGCATTCCGAGCAAGAACTAGGAGAGGCGGCGCGGCGATCGTCTCGCCGCGCGCCTTCAGCAAGCGCCATGACCGCGACAACGACGCAACCGAGAGCTGCCTGGCCGCGTCAGGTGCATCGCGTGATCGCCATGATCGACGATGCGCTCAACCGCCAGGTCAACGCCATCCTGCATCACCCCGAGTTCCAGGCAATGGAAGCGCGGTGGCGCGGGCTTGCGATGCTCATGCGCCACACCGGCCGATCGGACGAGGTGAAGGTCAAGATCCTCAGCGTCAGTTGGCCTCAGCTGACGCGCCATCTCGAGAGAACGACGGAATTCGATCAGAGCCATCTCTTCGAGCTGGTCTACAGCCGCGAGTTCGGCATGCCCGGTGGGGAGCCATTCGGCCTGTTGATCGGCGACTACGAGCTATCGCCGCAGGACCCGGCCGGCGGCGATACTGTGGGAGCACTGACCCAGATCGGCATGGCTGCGGCTGCCGCCTTCTGCCCGTTCGTCGCCGCCGCCGCGCCGCAGGCAATCGGCCTGCAGGATTTCGACGAGCTCAACCGCGTTCAGGATTTTTCCTGGCTCGCTTACGATCCCACCCGCATCCGCTGGAACGGACTTCGCGCACGTGAGGATTCCCGCTTCCTCGGACTGGTCGCCCCGCGAATCCTGATGCGCGCGCCCTATGAGGCGTTTTTGCGTGAGCGCGACGATCAGTTTCCGTTCCGCGAACACATCGCAGCCGACGGCAGCACCTTGCTTTGGGGCAATGGCGCCTTCGCTTTCGCGATGATCGTCCTCCGCAATTTTATCGAAACCGGCTGGTTTGCGGATATTCGCGGTGTGACGCAGGATGCCATTGACGGCGGCATGCTGAGTGCGGAGGAGCTCGCCCCCTATGATCTCGGCATCGAAAGCAACGGCCTTTCGCAGCAGGCTCCCGTCCAGATACGCCTGACGAGCGGACAGGAGCAGCAGCTGTGCGAGCTGGGCATCGTGCCTGTGGCGACCACTTACCTCTCCTCTTCAGCGATCTTCAATTCGAACCAGTCGCTGCACGCGCCGCCGCATTATTCGAGCGAGCATGCGCGCCAGAACGCCCGCATTGCCGCGATGCTGCAATATGTGCTCTGCGCCTCGCGCTTCTCGCACTACCTCAAGGTCATCATGCGTGACGACATCGGCAAACTGGCCGATAGCGCTTCGATCGAACGCAAGCTGAACGATTGGCTATCGACCTACACGCTCGGCAATGACGACGCCGACCTATCGCTGCGCACGCGTTTTCCCCTGCGCTCGGCCGGCATCAGCGTTAACGAAATTCCGGGCAAGCCCGGCATGTTCGCCTGCACGGTGCGGCTGCAGCCGCATTTTCAGCTCGACGACGTGTCGACGAGTTTTCATCTCATCGCGGAGACTGCGAATGCGACGCAAGCGTTTGCCCGCTCCGCGAACACGCAGCAAAGGATGTCTGCATGACGCTCTCCGCCAAGATCGCCGAATCTCTCAGCGAAAACACACTCTATGACGCGATCGAGCAGGCAAAAGCGCATGTCAAAGCTCAACCGACGGACAGGGACGGAAGACATATTCTGATCGATCTTCTGATTCTTGCCGGCGATTACGCACGCGCCGACGCGCAGTGCAATCTCGCCACGACATTCGCGCCGGAAGACGTGATGGGCTTTGCCATGCTGCGCAATCAATTGCGAGCAATGGCAGCACGCTCCGCCTGGTTCGACGAAGCAGCCACCCCGGACTTTCCGAACGGCCCGACGGCTCTCGACCAGGCAGCGATGAAGCTGGCGATCGCCCATCGCGACCGGTCCGATACGGCCGCCGCGCTTCAGTTTCTTGAGAAGATCAGAGGCGAACGATCGATGATGTGGAACGGTAGGCTCGTTTCGGATTTTCGTGATCTCGATGATCGCATCCCGCATGCTCTCGAGGTCATCATGACCGGCGGCGCCTATCTGTGGATCGACTTTTCCCGGATCGCCGCCCTGCGCGTCGAGCCGATCGCGCGTCCACGCGACCTTGCCTTTCGCAGAGCCGAACTCAAATTGGTAGACGGTGCAAGCGCGCCGGTGCTTCTGCCTGCGATCTATCACGGCACGACGGCTGCCGAACTCTTGCTCGGGCGCGAAACCGAATGGGTGGAGGAACCTACGGGTATTACGACCGGCCGCGGTCAGAAGTGCTTCCTGGCGGGTGACGATCTGGTTTCCTTCCACGACCTGAAATCGCTCGAGGTGGCATCAAGCTCAAACGAGACGAGGCGCTCCGCCCATGGCTGATCCGCTGGAACGTTACAGACCGCGGGAAAGGATCGTTGCCAGATCGATCATCGATCGGCTGATCGACGACAATCCCGATCGTCTGCAGGATCCGCCGCTGACACAGGCCGAGCAGCTGCGCGAACTGCGCGAATGCATTCGCCGCGACCTTGAGGCGCTGCTCAATACGCGCCGCCGCCCCACTGCGCCCCCGTCGATCTACAATGAATTGGGCGATGCGCTGGTATCTTTCGGTGTCGATGGAATGGTGTCGGCAAATCTTGTCACGGATGAAGCCAAATCTCGGCTCGCGCGGCTGATCGAGCGGCGCATAGCGCTATTCGAAACACGGCTTTCCGATGTGCGGGTGAGCATCCTCAAGAGCCGCGGCAACGGCGAACGTGCCTTGCGGCTGCGCATCCACGCGACCTTCCGCGTGCATGAGGGCATGCCGCCGATCAGCTTTGAATCGACGATCGATCCGGCTACCCAACGCTTCCTGGTGGAGGCCAACAATGGCTGACGGCTTCCTGCAGCGCTATAACGACGAGCTGGCGGCCATCCGCCGCAGGGCGGCGCGTTTTGCCGACGCCTTCCCGAAGATTGCCGGCCGTCTGCGCGTCACCGGCGAGGTTGCCGACGATCCGCATGTCGAGCGGCTGATCCAGAGCTTTGCCTATTCGGCCGCCCGCGTGCGCCAGAAGCTCGATGACGAATTTCCGGAACTGACGGATGGGCTCTTGGAAACGCTCTATCCGCACTATCTCGCACCGCTGCCCTCGATGAGCATCGTGCGCTTTGCGCCAAGCAACACTTTGGCATCCGTCCAGACAGTGCCGCGTCATACGGAAATCTTCGCAGAGCCGATCGGCGGCGAGAGCTGCCGCTTCCGTACCACGCAGGATACGCAGGTCGCGCCGATCGAGATCGTTTCGGCGTCTCTCAGCGGCCATCCGATCAGTGCGCCGCCATCGCCTCATGCGGGTGCGGCCGGTTGTCTGCGCCTGTCGATCCGGGCACGCGATACCAACAAGCCGTTCGGCGAGATCGGCCTCGATCGGCTACGGCTTCATATCGCCTCCTCCTGGCAGCAGGCCGTCGCCATTCAGGAACTGCTTGTCAATCATACGCTCGGCATCGCGCTTGCCCATCATGCCGACGATCGCGCCCCGATCATGCTGCCGAACACGGCGCTGCGTGCGGTCGGTTTCGAGCCGGACGAGGCGCTCCTGCCCTATCCCAGCTCAAGCTTCACCGGTTATCGCCTGCTGACGGAATTCTTCGCCTTGCCGCAGAAATTCCTCTTCATCGATATTGCCGGCCTGAAGGCATGGCGTGGCGAGACGCTGGAAATCTTCATCTATCTCGACGAGACCAATGCCAAGTTGGAGCGAACCATGTCGCCCCGCGATTTCGTCCTGAATGCCACCCCGATCGTCAACCTGTTTCGCCAGAACTGCGAACCGATCGCGCTCGACGGCACGCGCACGGAGTATCGCGTGCTGCCGGACGCCAGACGGCAGAAGACGCGCGAGATCTATGCGATCGAAAACGTGCTTGTGTCGGACCGGACGGGAGACGAGGAGCTGTGCCAGCCCTTCTTCGGCCGCAGCCTGAAGGGCGCAGCCTCCACGCTCTTTTGGCAATCCGCGCGCCGTTTCGATGCCGACGACCGCACCTGCGATATGGAAATCACCTTCGTCGATCGCGCCCGCCGGGCAAGCGGTTCCATCGACAAGATCGCCAGCATCGACGCGCTGTGCCTCAATCGGGAATTGCCGGAACAGCTGCCCTTTGGCGGCGGTCACCCCTATTTGCAGCTGGCCTCGGGCAGCGAGGCCGTCGGCTCGGTCGAAGCGTTGATGGCCCCTACTCCGTCCGTGCGAATGAACGAGCAGCAGGGGCGCAACTGGCGGCTCATGTCGCATCTTCAGCTCAATCACCTCTCCCTTTTCGACAATGATGGAGCCGCGCTCAAAGACATTCTCGCGCTTTACGCCTTTCGAGACAGCCGCGAAACCCAGCAGCTTGCCGATGCTATCGTGCGGGTTAACGCCAAAAGCTCGATGACACGGCTCGGCGGTGGCGGGATGGTGACAGGCACGGATATCTTGGTGGAATTTGATCCGGCCGCCATCGACCGGCCTTCCGCCTATCTCTTCGGCAGCGTCCTCGACCGGTTCTTCGGACTTTACACCTCGATCAACAGTTTCACCCGCCTCTCCATCGCCATGAAGGGGCAATCGAAGCCTATCGCCGTCTGGCCGGCCCGCGCCGCCGAACGGCCGCTATTGTGACGAAGGGGTGATCGAAACCGATGGATCAGTTCCAGCCAAATGATAGCGAAATGCTTGCTGCGCTTCTCGAACGCGACCCCGGTCGCTTCGAGCCGTCGACGGCATTTCGCGTTGCCCAGCACGCGGCTGGCGATCATTTGACGGTGTCTTCACCCGTCGGCGTTTTGCCCGCCCCCCTCGCTGTCAGCGGTTTCAAGAGGAAGGGTGTCGCGAGTTCGATCAAGGCCAGCATGGCCGGTCTGCTCGGGCCACTTGGCGCCATGCCGCCAAGCTATAATGAGCTTGTCATGCGTGAGGAGCGCAATCGGGCGCACGGACTTTCAAGCTTTTTCGATCTCTTCACGAGCCGCCTTGCCGAGCTTTTTGTCGATGCCTGCGAGAAGTATCGCCTTGCCCGGCTGTTGCGATGGAGCCCTGACAGGAACGGCAATGCCTTCATCAAGACGCTGTTCTCGCTGACGGGTTTCGGTACGGCACGGCTGAGGGAGCAGGTTCGCCCCGAGGACGAGCTGATCCTTCGGTTTTCCGGTTTCTTTGCGGCGCGGAATCGCAATGCGGTCAGCCTGCAGGCCATGCTGCAGGAGTTCAGCGGCCTGCCGGTCGCGATCGAATTGTTCAAAGGCAGATGGCTTTCCATTCCCGAGAACGAGCGCAGCCGCATGGGGCAGCCGCAGGGCGTGCAGCTTGGCGTCAATTCGACGGCGGGTGCGACGATCCATGATTTCGGCGGCAGCTTCCGCGTTGTCATCGGGCCTGTCGGTTATGAGGACTACCGGTCTCTCTCGCCGGGCCGCGCCAATATAGACGCGCTGTTTGCACTGACGCGCCTCTACGTCGATCCGTCGCTCGATTTCGACATACAGGTGATCCTGAAGAAGGAACATATCCCATTCTGCCAGCTCGGCGAAAGCAGCGATGCGCCGAGGCTCGGATGGAATAGCTGGGCACGCGTTGCCGCGGCGGATCGCGACAGTGGCGATGCCATCATCGCCGAACCACGCAAGGGGCAGCGCCAATCCGATCAGGGAGGCCTCCATGCGGCTTGAACTGCGGCAAACATCAGGGGAAGGTTCCAGCAAAGGATGGTTTTTCGAGCGCGGCAAGCGCACGCTCGGGCGCTCGCCGGATTGCGACTGGCAGGTTACCGATCAGCAGCGGTCGATCTCTAAGGTTCATTGCGTGATCGAACGCGATCGTGCCGGCTTCCTCCTGCGCGACCAAAGCGCCAACGGGACCCGTGTGGACGGGACGATCATTCTAGAAGGCGAGACGGCAAGGCTTGCGGACAGGTCCAGGATCGCATTCGGGAATATCGCCTTCAACGTCGTCATCACCGGGGAAGCCGATCGCGATATCGACGACCCGGCGGCAGACCTGCGTCTCAGCGACGAGACCGTGACGATCTCGTCAATCCTGGCCGACATCGCGCCCGGCGGCAGCACGGCAACAGGCGTACTCGGCGAGCGCAGCGGCGACGACTGGATCGCAGCACTGCCGCAATCGTCGAACAAGGGCAAATCGTCCAGCAGGAACGTCGATATCGGCTGGAACGGGCCACCCGATATCAACGGCATCAAGCCGGTGCTGCCGAACGACTGGAACTCGGATTTCGAGCTCGGCAGCCAGCTGGAACATGGCGCGGCAACCCATGTCTCCGTCGCCGTTGCCCGCAATTTTGGATCGGAGGCGGCCGAGACTGCCAAAGCGATCGTCCCGGCCAACGATATGCGTGCCGCCGATGATACGGATCAAGGCGCGGACGATACGAGTTTTGGGCTGCAGTTCGATCCGCTGCGGCAGCTCGAAGTGCTCGTCTCGACCTTGGAGCAAACGCTCGATGACGGAGCCTCCATCTTCGGAATTGAAGACAGCCGGGCTCATACGTCCGCTTCACTGTTCAGCCGCGAACGGACGGAGCAGCTTGCCGATCGTCTTCGGCTGCTGATTTCCAGGCAATCCGCGCTTAACGCCGGCCTCGAAAACCTCGTCAGCGAGGCCAACCGGATGTTCGAACCGCGCATGATCGAAGCACATGTCGATGCCTCCAACCGCAAACTTTTTTGGCGCGGCAACGGTGATTACTGGCAGGCCTACCGCGAGCGATTCGAAAAGGACGGCAAAAGCATTTCGGTCCGCGATCTCCTGGCCGAGGCCTTCCGAGTCTCCGTCGATGACCGCGGCGAAGACGATACCACCTGTTTGGCAGAGAGGACGGGCAACACCCGATGAAGAACGAAAATCGCGTGGCTTGGAGCGAGGGCATGTTCCTTCGCGTGCAGCACTTCCAGCAGGCCGACCGCTGGACGGAGCGGCTAGTGCGCACGACGGCGCGGGGACTTGCGCCCTATCCTTGGGGCATTGCGGAGATCGGCATCGATCGCAGTGCGCTGGCGATCGGCCAATTTGCTTTGTCGAACCTGCGCGGCATCCTGCCCGATGGCACGCCGTTCGAAGCGCCGATCGACGCCGATCTGCCTCCGCCGCTTGAACTTGACGATTCCACGATGAATGCCATCGTCTATCTGGCTCTGCCGGCGCGCCAGCCCGGCAGAGCCGACGTCGCCATGAACGGCAGCGCGATGCGCAACAGCGTGCGCATCACCGCCTCGCAGTATGAGGCGCCGGATGCGAATATTGAGACCGACTTCATGGCGCCGATCGACGTCGGCCGCCTGAGCCTGCGTTACATGAAGACCGGCGACGAGCTCGCCGGTTACGACCTGATCGGCCTTGCCCGTATCATCGAGGTTCGCTCGGACCGGTCGGTCATTCTCGATCCGGATTATATCGCCCCTTCGCTGAATTGTTCGGCCCAAGCACGGCTGACCGAACTCGTCACCGAGTTGCTCGGTATCGTCCGCCACCGCGCCGAAGCGATCGCCGAACGCATCGGCGATCCGACGGTACGTGGGACCGCAGAGGTCGGCGATTATTTTCTGCTGCATATCCTCAATCGCGCCGATCCGATGCTGCGCCATATCGCGGCAAACGCATCGCGGATGCACCCGATAACCTTTTACGAGGAATGCATCCAGCTTGCGGGCGAACTTGCCACGTTCACGACCGACCGCAAGCGCGCCAGCGATTTCCCGCCCTACCGCCACGATGATCTCAAGGCGACGTTTGCTTTTGTTTTCAACGATCTGCGTGCGTCTCTTTCCGCAGTTCTCGAACAGGCAGCGGTTGCGATCGAACTCATCGAACGGCGTCACGACGTGCGCGTCGGCACCATCAACGACCGGTCGCTTCTCAAGGATGCCGGCTTCGTGCTGGCCGTTCGCGCCGAAATGTCAGCCGAGGATGTCAGGCGCAAACTGCCAGCTCAGATCAAGGTCGGGCCTGTGGAGCGGATAGCCGAGCTCGTCAACGTGGCGCTGCCGGGTATTCCCGTCCGCCCCCTCCCCGTGCTGCCGCGGCAGCTGCCCTACCGGTCGGGCACGATCTATTTCGAACTCGATACGAAAAATCCGCTTTGGAAACAGCTCGATACCTCCGGCGCGATCGCGCTGCATCTTGCGGGCGACTTCCCCGGCCTGGAGATGGAACTGTGGGCTCTTAGAGAATGAACACACCGCGCTCAACACCCTGGCACGAGCTGCCGACCATCATCGAGCTGACCAAGGACGGTGCACGCAAGAACGACGTTGCCCGCAAGATGGCCGATTTTCTCGATGAGGAGCTGGACCGCCAGCCGGCCAACATGACTGGCGATGAAAATGGCGGCTGGTCCGTCGATGCGCTGGTGCGCGATTTTCGCTTCGGCGGCGATGACGTTCCGACCCTCGTGCGCTCGGCAGCGCCATTGCTCAATCTCGCGCACGGCCTGCGCAACACGGAAGAACAGCCCGACATTGCCGAACTCAGGCGGGTGACGGTCGATGCGGTCGGACGCTACGAGCGCGACCTTGCAAGTGCGCGCATCAGCCCGGAACGGGCGCGCGCGGCGCACTATGTCATGTGCGCGACCATCGACGACGTGGTTTTGAGCAAGCCTTGGGGCGTGCGCGCCGGCTGGGCGCGGTCCGGTCTCGTCTCGACCTTCCACATGGACGTGACCGGCGGTGATCGCGTCTTCGATCTTCTTGATCATTTCCAGCAGAGCCCCGGCACCAACAAGGACCTGCTGCTTCTCATCTATCTCTGCCTGTCGCTCGCCTTCGAGGGCCGTACGCGCGTTTCGCCGCGCGGATCGCTGGAACTCGGGCGCATCCGCGACAGCCTCTATAAGACGCTTCTCGGTCAGTACGGCGTCTTCGAGCGCGAGCTGTCGCCGCATTGGCGCGGTGTTTCGGCACGCCATAAGCCGTTGCGCACGGCCGTAGCACTTTGGACGATCCTTTCCGTGCTCGCGCTTTTGTTTGCGTTCGGCTACATGTTCTTCACGCTTTCGCTCAACCGTGCCTCCGACGCGACCTTCGAGCGCCTGGCCAACCTGCCACCACGCGACACGCCAAGCATCCTGATCGACAAGCCGAAGGAGGTCGTCGCGCAGACGCCTCCGCCCGCAAAGAGGCTACCCGAGGCACCGCCGCCGGCCGTCAAGCCGCAGCCGACGCCGCTCGACAACCTGCTCGCCTTTCTGCAGCCGGAAGTCGATCGGAAGCTGGTCACGCTTTCCAACTCCAATGGACGATTGCTGGTCCGCATCAACAATTCCGGTCTGTTCGAAACGGGCAGCGCCGAGGTCAGCGGTAAATTCCGCGATCTCCTCCAGCGCATCGGCGGCGCGCTGGCTTCGGAAAAATTCCGCGCCGTCGTCGTCGGCTATACCGACAACGTGCCAATCCGCACCGCGCAGTTTCCGTCGAACTGGCATCTTTCCGAGGCTCGCGCCCGGGCGGTCGGTGACATTCTCGGCGCCTATACCGGCAAGGATGCCATCCTGACCGAGGGCCGCGCCGACAGCGATCCCCTGGCAAGCAACGACACGCCGGAGGGCCGCGAAGCCAATCGGAGAACCGAAATCCTGGTGCTGACAGATCCGAGTCAACGCCTTGGCGACGCCGCCCTCAATCCACAGGCAACGCCGCAAATTGAAACCGGGAATACGGCGCCTTCAACGACGGCGGGGGATGTACGATGAATCCGCTCGGCGCGTTTTACACGCTTCGCTCCTACGTCTCGGCTTATGCCGGTCTGCTCGGGCAGCGGTTCATATCGCTGATCTGGGTTGCAGCAATCTGCGTCGTCATCTGGTTCTACGGCTCGATGGCCGGCTATAGCAGTTTCAAGCCGCTGTCGAGCGCCACCGCACGGATGATCGCGATCGGCGTGATCATAGCGGGCTGGCTGATCTACATGCTGATCTCGACGCTGCGCGCCCGCAAACGCGACAAGGCACTTGTGGAGGGTATTGCCGACGATGCCGCCAGCCAGCAGGCGGAAGTCGGCGAAATCCATGGCCGCTTGAAAGAAGCGCTGCTGCTTCTGCGCCGTATCAGCAAGAAGCGCTTCGGTTACATCTACGAGCTGCCCTGGTATGTCATCTTCGGCGCACCGGGATCGGGAAAGACGACTGCGCTCACCAATTCCGGACTGAAGTTCCCGCTTGGCGATGCGATGGGAAGCAACTCCGTGCAGGGTGCCGGCGGCACGCGCAACTGCAATTGGTGGTTCGCCGAAGAAGCGATCCTGATCGACACCGCCGGTCGGTATACCACACAGGATGATTTGAACGGTGCATCCAAGGCCGGATGGGAAGGCTTTCTCGGGCTGTTGCGCAAGTATCGCCGCTCGCAGCCGATCAACGGCGCGCTTGTCACGTTCTCGATCGGCGATCTTCTTAGCCGTGATCACGAGGAGCAGCTCGAAGAAGTGCGTTCCATTCGCAAGCGCCTATCGGAGCTCGACGAGTACCTGCATGCGCGCGTGCCGGTCTATGTCGTCCTGACGAAGGCCGATCTTTTGACCGGCTTTGTCGAGTTCTTCGATGGTCTTGCCAAAACGGACCGCGAGCAGGTCTGGGGCACGACCTTCAATCTCGATGAGAGTTACAAAGGCCAGAACCTGCCCGAGCGTTTCATGGAGGAATTCGCGCTATTGCAGCAGCGCGTCGATGCCATGCTGATCGAGCGCCTGCAGCAGGAGCCGAACGTCGAAGTCCGCGGCCGCATTTTCCGCTTTCCCGCGGAGCTTGCCTCATTGGGCGAGCGCCTGCAGGAGCTGCTGGCCGAGCTTTGCTCCTCCTCCAATCTGGTGGAATCTCCGCTGGTTCGCGGCGTCTATTTCGCTTCCGGCACGCAAAGCCGCAAGACGGATACGCCACGCACGCGCCGAAGCTATTTCCTGTCGCGTCTCTTCAAGGACGTGATCTTCGGCGAGGCGTCGCTGGTTGCCCGTGACAGGCGCCTGTCGGGCCGGCAGACCATGATCAGGCGAATTGCTTACGGCGCTGCAGCGATCGCGCTTGCAATCGTCTTTACCGGCTGGACGGCGGCCTATTTTCAGAATTCGCGCGCGATCGCCGCGGCCGAACGGCGCATCGACAATTACGAGAAGCTGGCAAATGGCATTCAGGTGCGCGACGTCACCGATGCGGATTTTCTGCGGATCCTTCCGGCGCTCGACAATCTGCGCGCAGTGACCGGCAGCTTCGACGAGGCACGGGTCTGGCCGACGAGTTTTGGCCTCGACCAGGAAGACAAGATCGCCAGCCGTCAGCGCGGCGCCTATCAGCGTGCGTTGAACGCGCTTCTTTTGCCACGCATGCTGGTGGAGCTTCAAAAGGAGCTCAAGCAGACATCGGATGTCCAACAGACTTTCGATACATTGAAGCTCTACGGCATGCTCGGGGGTGTGGGGCCGATCGACAAGGATTTCGTCTCGCAGCAGTCGGAGGACATGTTTGCGGCACTTTATCCTGGCGAAGGACGATCCGCGGCGCGCAAGGCACTGGTTGGCCATGTCGGGGCGATGACTGCGGGCAGTCTGCCGCCGATCGAGCTGGACAATAGCCTGATCGCCAAGGCGCGGGAGACGATCCATGCGCAAGGTCTTGCAGCGCGAGCCTATGATATTCTCATTCATTCCCGTCAGGCCCGCCAGCTCGATGCCTGGCTTCCCGCCGATGCGTTGGGGCCGTTGGGCGCCCAGATCTTCCAGCGTAAATCCAAGGCGACGCTGCGCGATGGAATTCCGGGAATTTTCACCGGCAAAGGCTACCGCGACGTGGTGTTGCCGATGGTCGCGGACGCGGCCTCGGAAGCGCTTAGGGAGCAATGGGTTCGCGGCGACAACGGCCCGGCTCTTTCGGAAATGACCACGGACGCAATTTCGCAAGCCGCGCTCCAGCTCTATTTCGATGCATTCCAGCAGCGATGGTCTTCGTTGCTTGCCGATCTCCAGGTACGTCCGTCGAGCAACCTTGCCGATGCGACCGAGACGGCGCGCATTCTGGCGGCCAATCCGAGCCCTGTCGAAATGGTGCTGAAATCAATTGCCAGCGCCACCGACTTGCGCCCGGCAGCAGGTGCCGAAGTCGCCTCGCTTGTTGATGTTCCAGATGCAGCACTGACTGCGGCGGCCACAAGCGCAGTCAGCGCACTCGATCCCTACGGACCGCTGCGGGCGGCACTTGAGGCAAATTCCGCCAATTCGCAACCGGCTTCCCAGAGCGGAAAGACCGACGGCAGCAGCGACAAGCCGCGCTCGCAAATCCAGGCTCTCCAGCCGATCCTGCAGAACATTTACGGCCAGCTGTCGCGCGCTGCGAACTCGACGGCAGAGGTCGCGCGTGTCTTCGATGCCGGTGGTCAGCTCGCCAATGCCAATCAGGATTTGGTCCAGCAGGCACGCGGGCTGCCGGCGCCTGCCGATGCCTGGATGGTTGCGGTTGCGGCCGATATTGGCTCGCTTGCAGTCAAGACCGCCCGCGGCCGCATCAATGATCTTTGGGCTGCCGAAGGTGCCGATCTTTGCGCCCGCATCGTCACCGGTCGCTACCCCTTCGACCGAAAATCGGGCCAGGATATCGCCATGGCGGATTTCGTCCGGTTGTTCGGACCGCAGGGCCTGTTCCAGTCCTTCTTCAAGAACCGTTTGGAAGCATTTGTCGACACGAGCGCCCAACCCTGGGGCTGGCGCGGCACCTTCGGAGGCGACAGCATTCCAAGCCAGGCAATCGCTCAGTTCGAAAACGCCAGCAAGATCGAGCACGCTTTCTTTCCCGCAGGCAGTGAGAAGCCTGCGATCTCCATCAATGTGAAGCCCGTGTCGCTGTCGGATTCGGCCAATGCCGTGATGGTTGATATCGTCGGCGAGCATGTTCTTTATAATCACGGCCAGATAGTGCCAAAATCCATCGCGTGGCCGGCGGCTGGCACGGAAAATCAATCCAAAGTCAGATTTTTTCCCGGGGGTTTGCAGCCGGCCATCACACAGAGCGGAGACTGGTCACCGTTCCGCCTGTTCGATGCCGCCCAGGTGACTGTTCAGGCTCCCGATCTCTTCCGGGCGAGATTTGAAGACAAGGGTCAAGTGGCGGAATTCGACGTGCAGTTCGGTTCGGTGCTCAATCCTTTCCGGCTACAGGCATTGTCCGATTTCAGTTGCCCGGCGCAATTTTGACGGTCGGCCTATGAACGAACCGCTCGCCCGCACCCAATCACCGTTGCAAGCCGACGCGATCGGCTTTTTCGGGAAATTGCCGACCCATGGCGATTTCGTTTCCTCGGCAATTGGCCTGCGTCTGCAAAGTGAACTCGATCGATGGGTCCGCAGCGGCCTGATCGCACTCGAAGGAGCATTGGGATCGGATTGGCGCCGGCTGTTTCACTCGGCTGCGGCCTGGCGTTTCGCCGTGGACAAGGGCGTCTGGGCGCCCTCGGCCATTGCCGGCGTTCTCCTGCCCAGCCGCGATCGCGTCGGTCGAAGTTTCCCTTTGATCATAGCTGCCCAGCTGCAGCGCTTCTCGGGCCAATTGCGCGATCTGTGCGAAGATGACAGCTGGTTTACCGCTGCAGAAGCACTGGCGGAGACCTCCGACAAGGCCGATTTCGAGATGCAGCGTTTCGTCGAAGGCGTCAAGAGACTTCGCCCGCCCTTCATCGACAAACAATCGGGTGCGTTGCAGCCGGCAACGAAAGGCAGCGACGCACCACCGGCATCGCTCTGGTGGCGCATCAGCCCCGGCAGCCGCCACGGCAAGGGGTTCCGCACAATGGCGGCCCCCACAGCGCAGGATTTCGTCAAGCTCATTACCGCGGAAGTGCCAATGTTGCCGGCAGCTGCCGCGCCGCCGGAGCGAGCCATTGTACCTGCGCCGACCGAAACGCCGCCAATGACAGCGGCAATGCGGTCGGAATTTACGATAGCGCACAGCCACGCCAGCCACGCCGGAACGCGCCTTTCATTGAATGCCGATGCGCTTCTTGTGGGCGCCGCACCCTATATCTTCGCAATTGCCGATGGCGTCGGCGATGGTATCGCGGCCATTGAAGCAGCGCGGATCACCACCGGAATCCTCGCCGGTATCCCGCCGCGTGACGCACTGCAGGCCCTGGCGCAGGATATCAAGAGCAAGCTCAGCCATGCCCATGCGATGCTGCGCGCCAAGGCCTCTACCGCGGAGCACGAGCCTCCCGTCGCCAGTATCGTCACGGCAGCGCTGGCAGACGGTGAGTTCACGGCCATATGGGCAGGAGATGCCCGATTCTATCTGCTGCGCGACGCAATGATGCGGCTACTGACCCGCGACCATGTCGACATCGGAATTCGGCGGACCCTCGGCCGAGGCCTGGGGCTCAAAGATCAGTTCGTATCGGAAGCTGTTGCCGATAAGCTCCAGCGCGGCGACCGCCTTCTGCTTGCCAGCGGCTCCCTTTCACGCACGTTGACAGATCGCGTCATTGCCGAGATCCTGATCGAGACGCCGCTGGAGCAGGCAGCCGAAGCACTGATCCAGGAAGCACTCATCGCCAATTGCCGCGAGAATGTCAGCGCCATCGTCGTCGGCGCAACATGAGCGCAAATCCGGGTAACGAGGATATGCGGAAGATTGCGGCAAGCTTTGCCGAATTGCTGCATCTTCTAACGCATGATGGCAAAGCCGAGCGGCCGACGGAGATCCGTAACCTTCTGGTCGATCGATTGCGTGATGCGCTGGACCGGCGCCTGCCGTCTTTGACAGAAAGCGAGCCGTCCTTCATCGCAAACACGTTTCTCGTCGAGGCGGTCGTGCACCGCAACGAGCGGACGGAAATCTGCCGTTTGCGCCATCGCGATCTCGGCACGATTCATGCCATGAAAACGATAGGTGCAGATCGTGCGAACGAGGCGGCTGCCAGAGCCATGCTCCTGCGCGAAGCAAATATCGGCATGATGCTTTCGGGCAGCAATCTTGCTGCCACGCAATGCGCCGTCCGACTGCCTGACGGGCGCCCGGCAATCATTATGGAATGGATCGAAGCCTCTTTGTCGCAGCGCTTGGCGGGAAGCCCGCTTTCATCGGCCGATGTCAAAGCAGGAGCGAAATCCATACTTGGCGGGCTGAGCGCGCTTCACCAGGCCGGCTATGTCCATGGCGATATGTCGCCGGCCAATATTCTGCTTAACGACGGCGACTTCAACCGGCTGAAGATCGCCGATTTCGGTACGGCTATAAAATGCGGGAGCCGATATTGGGAGCTCGACATTGCCAAGGCGGCAACGCCGGGTTTCGCCGCGCCGGAAATTTCTGCCGAGAGCGCCATGCAGTTTAGTGCCGATCTCTACTCAGCCGGCTGCGTGATAGACCTGCTTCTCAAGCATTGCGACGGAGCGGATGCATCAATCAGGCAGCTAAGAGCCGCCGCTCGGCACCTGGCGGATAGCAATCCTTCAAACAGACCGCCAAATGCGATGGCGGCCCTTGCCTTGATAGATTAGCTCCGGCACTGCTTCTCAGTTCGAAGACGAACTGCCGGGAAGCGGTGCGGCGGCCGTCGGAACGCTCTTCTGATAGACGGTCAACAGCTTGGCCGCATCGACCATATCCGCGTTGCTTGCGTAAATCGTGTCGCCATCCTGCATCTTGAACTGCTGCATGAGAACGAAGTTCGAGACTTCTTTCAGGTTGACGCTGTAAATGACGGGCTTGACCGAAGTAACGGCTGGCGTAGCCGGCGAATAGATCTTCTGGTTTCGGAAGACGTAGAAGTTGCGGGAATCCGCGCGATCGTCGAGCAGGCCGCCGGCGCGGGCAAGCGCTTGCGCCAACGTCGTCTGGCCCGGCTCCAGGGGAAACTCGCCAACGCTCTTGAAGGCGCCAAGCGCCGTGAAGGTCTGTGAGGTGCCGCTGACGAACAGCTGATCGCCGGGCACAAGCCGCACGTTCTGCTTATCATCCTGCAGAATGCGGCTCAGGGCCGCTGTCGCCCTTTGCGATCCGCGCGTCAGCGTGATCGTCGTGTTGGCGGGCGCAGACGATGCGCCGCCGGCAAGGGCAAGCACGTCGAGCACACGTTCCTTGCGCGCCGTCAGCGGGAAGCGGCCTGCGGAGCGAACCTTGCCATCGACCGTCACGGCGCTGGAGGGCTTGTCGACAACCGTCACCACGGCCTGGGGGTTGACCGAAGAGCCTTTAAGGGCGGTGACGATCTGCGATTGCAGACCTTCTGGGGTCGAATCGATCACACGCTGCTTGCCGACATAGGGCATGGTGACGAAACCACGCGAATCGACGGTGAAACGGCCGAGATTGAGCGACTTGCTCTGTGTGGCGGACAGCAATCCGTCTTCGCCGGTATCCAGCAAGATTACGTCGAATACATCGCCCGGGCGCAGACGCGCCTCCGAAAAACCACCTGAGTGAAGGCTTGCAAGCCCCTGATCGGTCGGTGAATAGGATGGCGCAACAACCTGCGCGCCCAACGGGGCCTGGGAGAGCGGCAGGACCGGAATCTTTCGCTGTGTGATCGGCATCGTTGCATTGCGAATATTGAGCGCGCTTGGTCCATCGGACGGCCTCGCACAAGCGCCGAGGACAACCAAGGGTAAAATCGCCGCCCATTTCCGCATTCCGGAATCTCCTTCGGATGTTTAGAAGCAAGGCAGAAATATCAACCACAAGGCGGGAGGCAATATGCGGATCTGATAAATAATGAATTATGACAGTCCGGTTGTTTACCATTGTGTCCAAATAGCAACCGATTGCCGTCCGCCTGGTCGCAGGGGGCGACTTCAAACAGGCATAGAATGCGGCTTTCCCACTGAAATTTCCGAGAAAATGCGAATCGCAGGCAACCGGTACGATAAGGAGTGTTGATAAAAATACGCCTACCCATTGCAGTTTGCGAGTGCCGTCCTAATTTCACCGTTACCTCCGCACAAGGGGGGCGCGCACAGCAATTCCTTCTTGAAAACTATCCACCAATGCGTGTTGTCATTGATAAATGCCCTCTCCCCCGGGGTAGCATCAGTATCATCAGATCGACCCAGAGATCTTTTCCAGCAATAAGAGGGATACAAAATCATGCTTACAAGGATAGCTTGCGCACTTGCGCTTGGGGTTCTTTCCAGCACTCCTGCATTGGCGGACGCCTGCTCTGATCATTACGAAAGCAGCGGCGTGCCGCTCGTCACGAGCATGACCTACAAGACCTGGATGGTTTTTCCAGCCATCAATCAGGGCGCCGCTTTTGACAAGATATCCCGAGCGGTTCTCGCCGAAGGCTTCGTCGATGTGAACGTCGAAAAGAAGCTTGGCACGCTGACCGCACAGCAGGAAACGAGTGGTTCCGGCAGGCCGCAAACCTTGCGCGTCGTCGTGCGCAAGAACGGCAAGGGCAGCCGCGTCGATGCCCTGTTCATGGTGCAACAGGGGCAAGTCGCGCCTGGTGTCGGCAAGAATCTTTGCCGCATCGTGAATGCGGTCGGCGAGTAAGCCCGGTTCGAGCTTTGCCAATCGTTTGCACGGCAGATCACAACCCTATCTATTGCCATGCCGAGGCTGTCTGGCAGTCTCGGACGGCATTTCGCCGAAGGACTGATGGTAAAGCGCCGCAAAGCGCCCCATATGCGAAAATCCCCAATCGCGCGCAATGTCGGCGACCGGCCTTGAACAGCCTAAATCCTTCAGCGCTTTTCGCACACCCTGCAGACGGATCGTCCGCAGGTAGGCAAGCGGTGTTGTGTTCCTGAACTGCTGAAAAGCGGCTTGCAACGACCGCACGCTCGCCCCGGCCTCGCGTGCGATATCAGCGATCCTGATCTCCGAGCCGGAATTGGCGTGCATATACTCCATTGCCCGCTTCAACTGTTTCGGTACTGCCGGCGAAGCCGGCCTTGCCAATTGCGCCGAATAATTGTGCGGGGTTGTTTCCAGCAAGGCAATCATCATCGCCTGCAGGAGACATTCGGTGTATGCAGCAGAGGATCTATCTGATTTCTCCGCAGCCAGATCCT